>NZ_JBIVMX010000029.1:0-10305 GCF_044753305.1 Pseudomonas sp. NPDC088429
CCACCGTGGAAGCGGATGTGCTTCTCGACAACGGCATCATCGGCAGCGCTTGCGCGCCGTCCGGTGCATCCACTGGCTCGCGTGAAGCGCTCGAGCTGCGTGATGGCGACAAGAGCCGTTATCTGGGCAAAGGCGTACTGAAAGCAGTCGCCAACATCAACGGCCCGATCCGCGATCTGCTGCTGGGTACTGACCCAAGCGACCAGAAAGCGCTGGATCACGCGATGATCAAGCTCGACGGTACCGAAAACAAAGCGACCCTGGGCGCCAACGCCATCCTCGCCGTGTCCCTGGCGGCGGCCAAGGCTGCTGCACAGGATCAGGATCTGCCGTTGTACGCTCACATCGCCAACCTGAACGGCACTCCGGGTGTTTATTCGATGCCGGTGCCGATGATGAACATCATCAACGGTGGCGAGCACGCCGATAACAACGTCGACATCCAGGAATTCATGGTACAGCCGGTTGGCGCCAAGTCTTTCTCGGAAGGTCTGCGCATGGGCACCGAGATTTTCCATCACTTGAAAGCTGTGCTGAAGGCCCGTGGCCTGAGCACTGCCGTTGGCGACGAAGGCGGTTTCGCACCGAACCTGGCCTCCAACGAAGACGCGCTGAAAGTGATCTCCGAAGCAGTGGCCAACGCCGGTTACAAGCTGGGCACTGACGTGACCCTGGCGCTGGACTGCGCGGCGAGCGAATTCTACGAAGACGGCAAGTACAACCTGTCCGGCGAAGGCCAGGTGTTCACCGCTGAAGGTTTCGCTGAATACCTGAAAGGCCTGACCGAACGTTATCCGATCATCTCGATCGAAGACGGTCTAGACGAATCCGACTGGGCTGGCTGGAAAATCCTCACCGACAAGATCGGCGAGAAGGTGCAACTGGTGGGCGACGACCTGTTCGTGACCAACACCAAGATCCTGAAAGAGGGCATCGATAAAAACATCGCCAACTCGATCCTGATCAAGTTCAACCAGATCGGCACTCTGACCGAAACGCTGGAAGCCATCCAGATGGCCAAGGCTGCCGGTTACACTGCAGTGATCTCGCACCGTTCGGGCGAAACCGAAGATTCGACCATCGCCGATCTGGCTGTGGGCACCTCGGCTGGCCAGATCAAAACCGGTTCGCTGTGCCGTTCCGACCGCGTTTCCAAGTACAACCAACTGCTGCGTATCGAAGAGCAGTTGAATGGCAAAGCCAAGTACAACGGTCGCTCCGAGTTTCGCGGTTAAGCCGTAGATGGTAAAAAGACACCGGATTGTGTCGGAAAAGTCGTGACAGCGATGGATTTGCCACTAATCTGATGCCTTATATGCACAAGCCTGGATCTTCCAGGCTTCGTGCTATCAGATGCTTCAAAGTTTTGGCATGGCTGTCTTTTTTCACTGGATACCTGATATTCGATGCGCAGTCCCTACTGGTTGTTTCTCGTTTTGCTCTTGCTGCTGGCTGGTCTGCAGTACCGCCTGTGGGTGGGCAATGGCAGTCTGGCGCAAGTCGCCGAGCTGAATCAGCAGATTGCTGATCAACACGCCGAGAACGAAGCCCTGCTGGAGCGCAATCGGGTGATGGACGCTGAAGTCAGCGAGCTGAAGAAAGGCATGGAGACCGTTGAAGAACGCGCTCGCCATGAGTTGGGCATGGTCAAGGACGGCGAAACCCTTTACCAGTTGGCCCAATGATCAATTCCCTGCCGGCCTTCTGGGCCGTGATTCCTGCCGCGGGCGTCGGAGCCCGAATGGCCGCGGATCGTCCCAAGCAATACCTGCAGCTGGGCGGACGCACAATTCTCGAACACAGCCTCGGCTGTTTCCTCGATCACCCAAGCCTGCAAGGGCTGGTGGTCAGTCTTGCTGTTGATGATCCTTACTGGCCGAACCTGGCGTGCGCAAGCGACTCGCGAATTCAGCGGGTTGACGGCGGGGCCGAGCGATCGGCTTCGGTGCTCAATGCCTTGCTGCACTTGCATGCGCAGGGTGCCGATGATGACGATTGGGTGCTGGTGCACGATGCGGCGCGGCCGAATCTGAGTCGCGATGATCTCGACAAGTTACTTGCTGAACTGATGGATGACCCGGTCGGCGGTTTGCTCGCCGTGCCGGCACGCGATACGTTGAAGCGGGTCGACAAGCACGGTCGTGTGCTTGAAACCGTCGATCGCAGTGTGATCTGGCAGGCGTATACGCCGCAGATGTTTCGTCTTGGGGCGTTGCACCGGGCGTTGGCGGACAGCCTGGTCGCGGATGCTGTGATCACTGACGAAGCGTCGGCGATGGAGTGGGCGGGGCTGAAACCGCGACTGATCGAAGGGCGCGCGGATAACCTCAAGGTGACGCGGCCGGAAGATCTGGAGTGGTTGCGCCAGCGTTGGGCTAACCGCCGCTGAAAGATCAAAAGATCGCAGCCTTCGGCAGCTCCTACATGGGTTCGCATGCCTTTGTAGGAGCTGCCGAAGGCTGCGATCTTTTGCTTTTCAGCTCCGATACTCCGGCCGCTCAGCCAACCCCTCCTTCAAAAAATCCACCAACTTGCGCACCTTCGGCGACAAATGCCGCTGCTGTGGATACAACGCCCACACCGCCGTATTCGGCGGCTGATGCGCCTCCAGCAGCGAAATCAACGCGCCACTGTGCAAGTGCTCCAGCACGTAATAATCCGGCAACTGACACAACCCGACCCCCTGCAACGCTGCGTCCAGCACCGCTTGCCCACTGTTGCAGCGCCAGTTTCCCTGCACCCGCTGAGAAAATTCCCGCCCGTTCTGTTCCAGTTGCCAAATGTCCGAGCTGCCGATCAGGCAATTATGCCGACTCAATTCCGACAAACTGTGTGGGCGTCCATACCGTTCGAGGTAGGACGGGGATGCACACAGGTACATGCGCCGGGGTGCCAGCCGTGCGGCGACCAAGCGCGAATCCTGTAACCGACCCAGCCGAATCGCCAGATCCAGCCCTTCATGCACCAGATCGAGTTGGCGATTGCTCAGCTCGATATCGATGCGCAACTGCGGATACAGCCCCATAAACCGTGTCACCAACGGCACGATAAAGCGTTCGCCGTACGCTACCGCGCAGGTCATGCGCAGCATGCCTTTCGGTTCGCTGGTCAGGTCGCCGACCGCGCGCAATGCTTCCTCACGACCATCCTGCAAACGTTGGCAATGCTGGAGGAACGTCTGCCCGGCCTCGGTCAGCGTCACCCGGCGGGTACTGCGATAGAGCAGACGCGTCTGCAAACGCTCTTCCAGTCGTACGATTTGTCGACTGACGTGGGAGGAAGAAACCCCAAGGCGTTCGGCCGCAGCGGTGAATTGGCTGCACTCGGCGACGGCGACGAACTCGTCGATGCCTTCCCAGCGGTTCTCGGACATTGGATTATCCCTGTACGGCAATAATATTTTGCATTTGTCTGGATTATTCATCAGCCAGCGCTGAACTACACTCGCTGTCTGGTTTTTTTATTCATTGGATTCACTGGAGAGTCAGCATGATCAAGTCGCGCGCCGCCGTTGCCTTCGAGGCCAAAAAGCCGCTGGAAATCGTAGAAGTCGATGTCGCCATGCCCAAGGCCGGTGAAGTATTGTTGCGCGTCGTCGCCTCCGGTGTTTGCCACACTGACGCCTACACCCTGTCCGGCGCAGACCCGGAAGGCATCTTCCCGTCGATCCTTGGCCACGAAGGTGGCGCCATCGTTGAAGCCATCGGCGAGGGCGTGACCTCGGTTGCCGTTGGCGATCACGTGATTCCGCTGTACACCCCGGAATGCGGTCAGTGCAAATTCTGTAAGTCGGGCAAGACCAACCTGTGTCAGGCGATTCGCGCGACTCAAGGCAAAGGTCTGATGCCGGACGGCACTTCGCGCTTTTCCTACAAGGGCGAAACGATTTTCCACTACATGGGTACTTCGACATTCTCGGAATACACCGTGCTGCCAGAAATCTCTGTAGCAAAAATTTCTAAAGATGCACCGCTGGAAAAGGTTTGCCTGCTCGGTTGCGGCGTTACCACCGGCATTGGCGCAGTGCTCAACACTGCCAAGGTGAAACCGGGTGACACCGTGGCCATCTTCGGTCTGGGCGGTATTGGTCTGTCTGCGGTGATCGGCGCTGTGAAAGCCAAGGCTGCGCGCATCATCGCCATCGACATCAACCCGGCCAAGTTCGAGATCGCCAAGCAACTCGGTGCCACCGATTGCGTGAACCCGAAAGATTTCGATCGTCCGATTCAGGAAGTGATCGTCGACATGACCGATGGCGGCGTCGACTTCTCCTTCGAATGCATCGGCAACGTGCAACTGATGCGTGCCGCGCTTGAGTGCTGCCACAAAGGTTGGGGCGAATCCGTCATCATCGGCGTGGCCGGTGCCGGCCAGGAAATCGCCACCCGTCCATTCCAGTTGGTGACCGGTCGCGTCTGGCGCGGTTCGGCATTCGGCGGCGTGCGCGGCCGTACCGAGTTGCCAAGCTATGTTGACATGGCGCAAAGCGGCGAGATCCCGCTGGATACGTTCATCACCCACACCATGGGCCTGGAAGACATCAACAAAGCGTTCGACCTGATGCACGAAGGCAAGAGCATCCGTACCGTCATTCATTTCTGATCAATCGCCGGGATATGGCGACACGTCGTGAAGGCGTGTTGCCGTGACCGCGTAGGAGTCTTTACATGAGCCTGGAAAACATCTCCTGTCAGAAAAGTTTTGGCGGCTGGCACAAGCGTTACCGCCATCGCTCCGACGTGCTCGGTTGCGACATGGTGTTCGCCGTTTACCTGCCACCGCAAGCGGAGCAGGGTGGCAAACTGCCGGTGCTGTACTGGCTGTCCGGCCTGACCTGCACCGACGAGAACTTTATGCACAAGGCTGGCGCCCTGCGCATGGCCGCCGAGCTTGGTCTGATCATCGTCGCGCCCGACACCAGTCCGCGTGGCCCGGATGTGCCGGGCGATCCGGATGGCGCCTGGGATTTCGGTCTGGGTGCCGGCTTCTATCTGAATGCCACGCAGGAACCTTGGTCGCGGCACTATCGGATGCATGACTACGTCGTGCAGGAATTGCCTTCACTGGTTGAAGCGCATTTCCCCGCGTCGGACAAACGCAGCATCAGCGGTCATTCCATGGGCGGCCACGGTGCGTTGGTTTGTGCGCTGCGCAACCCGGGGCGTTACCAATCGGTGTCAGCCTTTTCGCCGATCAATAACCCGATGGATTGCCCGTGGGGGCAGAAAGCATTCTCGCGTTATCTGGGCGAAGACCGTTCGAAGTGGAAGGAGTGGGATGCCTGCGCACTGATCGCTGAAGCGGATGAACAATTGCCGCTGCTGGTTGATCAAGGTGATCGCGACGACTTCCTTGAAAAACAGCTGAAACCCGAAGCCCTGCAACAAGCGGCAAAACAAGCGGGCCATCCGCTGACATTGCGTCTGCAACCGGGCTACGACCACAGCTATTTCTTCATCGCCAGCTTCATTGACGACCACTTGCAACATCATGCACGCGCCCTCAAGGGCTAATGCGGGTAGAATCACGCCCTGACAAAAATCGGGGCGTTTTTTTTATGCGTATTGGCCACGGCTATGATGTGCATCGTTTCGCTGACGGCGATTTCATTACTCTGGGCGGCGTGCGCATTGCACACAGCTTCGGGCTGCTCGCTCATTCCGACGGTGACGTCCTGCTGCACGCCTTGAGCGATGCCTTGCTCGGTGCTGCGGCGCTGGGTGATATCGGCAAACACTTCCCGGACACCGACCCGCAATTCAAGGGCGCCGACAGCCGTGCGCTGCTGCGGCATGTGGTCGCGCTGATCCACGCCAAAGGCTGGAAAGTCGGCAACGTCGACAACACCATCGTTGCCCAGGCACCGAAAATGGCCCCGCATATCGAATCGATGCGCGCGCTGATCGCCGCGGATCTTCAAGTTGAGTTGGATCAAGTGAACGTGAAAGCTACCACCACCGAAAAGCTTGGCTTTGTCGGTCGCGAAGAAGGCATCGCCGTGCACTCCGTTGCCTTGTTGCTGCGCGCATGAATGAACTGCAACTGCTCGGCCCGCGTGCCTATGGCGAACCCCTCGGCACGGCGGTACTGAAAGCCATCGCTGAAGATTTTCAGGTTGATGAAGTCCTCGACATCCCGTTCAGCGGCGACGGTGAACACCTGTGGATCTGGGTCGAAAAACGTGGCCTCAACACTGAAGAAGCTGCACGGCGTATTGCCAAGGCTGCCGGCGTGCCGTTGCGCACCGTCAGCTATGCCGGCCTCAAGGATCGGCAGGCGCTGACCCGTCAGTGGTTCAGCGTGCAATTGCCGGGCAAGGCTGATCCGGATCTGTCGGCGGCGGAAAACGACACGCTGAAGATCCTCAAGACCACGCGCCACAAGCGCAAGCTGCAACGCGGCGCACACTCGGCCAACGGTTTCACCTTGCGCCTGACCCAGTTCGCTGGCGATAAAGACGCGATTGAACAGCGTCTGCAACTGATCGCCCAGCAAGGCATTCCCAATTATTTCGGCGCCCAGCGTTTCGGCCATGACGGCGGCAACGTCGTTGATGCGCGTGGATGGGCGGCGCGCAAAGCCTTGCCGGAGCAGCGCAACGTGCGTTCGCGTCTGCTGTCGACCGCGCGTAGTTTTCTGTTCAATCAGGTGTTGGCGGCGCGTGTGGCCGATGGCACCTGGCAGCAAGCGCAAGTCGGTGATCTGCTCGCGTTTACCGACAGTCGCAGCTTTTTTCCGGCCGGTGAAGCTGAGTGCAGCGACCCGCGTCTGGCGATTCTCGATCTGCACCCGACCGGCCCACAGTGGGGCGAAGGTGACTCGCCGACCGCAGGCGTTGTCCATGAACTGGAGCAGGGGATTGCCGCGCGCGAAGCGGAGCTGCGCGATTGGTTGATTCACGCCGGCATGAGCCACGAGCGTCGCATCCTGCGGCTGCCCATTGGCGGGTTGACGTGGCATTATCCCCAGCCTGACATTCTGCAACTGGAATTCGTCCTCCCGGCCGGATGCTTTGCCACCGTATTGGTGCGCGAGCTCGTTGATCTGGTGCCGGTGGGGCAGACGGACAGCCCATGCGTATTCTGATTTCTAACGACGATGGGGTAACCGCACCCGGTCTCGCCGCGCTTTATGCTGCGCTGGCGGATTACACCGAATGCGTGGTTATCGCCCCGGAGCAGGACAAAAGTGGCGCCAGCAGTTCGCTGACGCTCGACCGTCCGTTGCACCCGCAATACCTGGCCAACGGCTTTATCAGCCTCAACGGCACCCCGACTGACTGCGTGCACCTGGGCCTCAATGGCTTGCTGGAACGCCAGCCGGACATGGTCGTGTCGGGGATCAATCTCGGCGCCAATCTGGGCGACGATGTGCTGTATTCCGGAACCGTGGCAGCGGCCCTTGAAGGGCGCTTCCTCGAACGTCCGTCGTTCGCTTTTTCGCTGGTTTCGCGTCAGGTGGATAATCTGCCGACAGCGGCGTACTTCGCGCGCAAACTGGTCGAGGCCCACGCCGGGCTTGATCTGCCGCCGCGCACGGTGCTCAACGTGAACATTCCCAATCTGCCGATCGATCACATTCGCGGCATTCAGCTGACCCGTCTCGGCCATCGCGCCCGGGCGGCGGCGCCGATGAAAGTGGTCGATCCGCGTGGCAAGGCCGGTTACTGGATTGCTGCTGCCGGCGACGCCGAAGACGGCGGCCCGGGCACAGACTTCCATGCGGTGATGCAGGGCTACGTTTCCATCACCCCGTTGCAGCTTGATCGCACCTTCAACGATGCCTTCAGAAGTCTCGACGGCTGGCTGGAGGGACTGCGCTGATGGCTCGCGAACACGACGACAGACTGCGCAGCGGCATCGGAATGACCTCCCAGCGCACGCGGGAGCGCCTGATCCAGCGTCTGTATGAAGAAGGCGTGTCGAACGCCAAGGTACTCGAAGTGATTCGCCGCACGCCGCGTCATCTGTTCGTCGATGAAGCGCTGGCGCATCGCGCATACGAAGACACGGCACTGCCGATTGGCCACAACCAGACCATTTCCCAGCCATATATGGTGGCGCGCATGAGCGAGCTGCTGCTCGAGGCCGGGCCGCTGGATAAAGTGATGGAGATCGGCACCGGTTCCGGTTACCAGACGGCGGTGTTGTCGCAACTGGTTGAGCGAGTTTTTTCGGTTGAGCGGATCAAGGTTTTGCAGGATCGGGCCAAGGAACGCCTGGTCGAGCTGAACCTGCGCAACGTGGTGTTTCGTTGGGGCGATGGCTGGGAAGGCTGGCCGGCTCTGGCGCCGTACAACGGCATTATCGTAACCGCCGTGGCCACCGATGTGCCGCAAGCCTTGCTGGATCAATTGGCCCCGGGCGGGCGCATGGTGATTCCGGTCGGCTCCGGCGAAGTTCAGCAATTGCTGTTGATCGTGCGTGAAGAAAACGGTTTTTCCCGTCACGTTCTGGGGGCGGTGCGCTTCGTTCCATTGCTCAACGGGCCGTTGGCCTGAGCATTTGTTCGCTGCTGTTGAATTCCTTTCAACGGCTCCGGTCTTACACCGGCGATAGCGGATTAAACGTAGCGTATTGCCAGCTGGCAAACGTGTGCGTGAAGCGATTTCGCTTCATTAAGGGTAAAGCCGAATCTGCCCGTTATACTTGCGATAGTTCATGCCGAAATCCGGCATTCCAAATTTTTCAGCCACCACAAAGGGAGCGGCGGGTGAGTCTCACAGTCATTGCGCAGCGTATGGGTAACACGAGCTTTCAGCGCCTGGTGACTGGCCTTGTCTTGAGCACCTTGCTGGTCGGTTGCTCCAGCACCAAATCGAGCAACGTGAGTGTCGTCGATCGCAACAAGGCGGTCGCCCAGCGTCCGACAGTGACGACCGGGCAGTACGTAGTCCGTCCGGGCGATACGATGTTTTCGATCGCTTTTCGCTACGGCTGGGACTACAAAGCCCTCGCCGCCCGGAACAATATTCCTACGCCGTATACGATCCATCCGGGTCAGACAATTCGCTTTGACGGGCGCACCGGTTCAACGTCGAGCGCGGTGGTAAGCAACTCGAGTTCTTCGCCTTCTTCGTCGAGCAAAACCACGGTAATCCGGCGCCAGGCGAATGGCACGACGACCACCACAACCACCGGTTCTACGGGCGCTGCACCGTCCGTCGCGAATAAGCAAACCCCCGCTCCGATTCCTCCTGCAGGCCCAGCCCCGACCGGCTGGGGATGGCCATCTAATGGCATTCTCATTGGAAAATTCTCTTCAAACGGTAGTTTGAATAAAGGAATTGATATCGCCGGGGATTTGGGACAGCCTGTTTTAGCTGCGTCTGATGGGACGGTGGTTTACGCCGGGAGTGGCTTAAGGGGCTACGGCGAATTAGTCATCATCAAACACAGCGAAACCTACGTCAGTGCTTACGGTCACAACCGCAGGCTGTTGGTTCGGGAGGGTCAGCAGGTCAAGGTCGGACAGACAATTGCCGAAATGGGGTCAACGGGTACAGACCGGGTGAAACTGCATTTTGAGATTCGCCGCCAAGGTAAACCTGTAGATCCACTGCAGTTCCTGCCACGACGTTGATTTGTCATCCAGCCTGTTCCGTCGCGTAGAGGGGACAGGCTCCAGCGTTGCCAAGGATAAAGGCGTCGCTTGAGCTTGGGGTCGAACTCACCAAAGGACTATAACAATGGCTCTCAGTAAAGAAGTGCCGGAGTTTGACATCGACGATGAGGTTCTCCTTATGGAGGCCGGCATCGATTCGGATTCTTCGATGTCGAATGATGAAGGGGCTGCACCGCCTTCCGTTCGTTCCAAATCCAGACAATCTGCGACACTCAAACAGCATAAGTACATCGACTACACGCGGGCACTCGATGCCACGCAGTTGTATCTCAACGAAATCGGCTTTTCCCCATTGCTCTCTCCGGAAGAAGAAGTTCATTTTGCGCGCTTGTCGCAAAGTGGCGACCCTGCCGGACGCAAGCGCATGATCGAAAGTAACCTGCGGCTGGTGGTTAAAATCGCCCGGCGTTACGTCAATCGGGGGCTGTCGCTGCTGGATCTGATCGAAGAGGGCAACCTCGGATTGATCCGCGCGGTGGAAAAGTTCGACCCCGAGCGCGGCTTCCGCTTCTCGACCTACGCCACTTGGTGGATTCGTCAAACCATCGAGCGCGCCATCATGAATCAGACCCGGACCATCCGGTTGCCGATTCATGTGGTCAAGGAGCTAAACGTGTACCTGCGGGCTGCACGGGAGCTGACGCAAAAACTCGACCACGAACCTTCACCCGAAGAAATCGG
>NZ_JBIVMX010000029.1:10315-10780 GCF_044753305.1 Pseudomonas sp. NPDC088429
CTGCTGGAAAAACCGGTGGGCGAGGTCAAGCGCATGCTCGGCCTCAACGAACGGGTTTCTTCGGTCGACGTCTCGCTGGGTCCGGATTCGGATAAAACCCTGCTGGACACCCTGACGGATGATCGTCCGACCGATCCATGTGAACTGCTGCAGGATGACGACCTGTCGCAGAGCATCGATCAATGGCTCTCGGAACTGACCGACAAGCAGCGCGAGGTGGTGATTCGCCGCTTCGGCCTGCGCGGCCACGAGAGCAGTACGCTGGAAGATGTAGGCCTGGAGATCGGCCTGACGCGCGAGCGGGTGCGGCAGATCCAGGTAGAGGGCCTCAAGCGCCTTCGCGAAATCCTTGAGAAGAATGGCCTGTCGAGCGAGTCGCTGTTCCAGTAAGCGCCTCACACGACCGCCCGCAAAAAGCCCCGACTGGTTCGGGGCTTTTTGTTGCCTGCAGCTTTTGATGTTGTT
>NZ_JBIVMX010000029.1:10877-68353 GCF_044753305.1 Pseudomonas sp. NPDC088429
GTTGCTGTTGCTGTTGCTGTTGCTGTTGCTGTTGCTGTTGCTGTTGCTGTTGCTGTTGCTGTTGCTGTTGCTGTTGCTGTTGCTGTTGCTGTTGCTGTTGCTTTTGTAGGAGCTGCCGAAGGCTGCGATCTTTTGATTCTGCTTTTTAAAATCAAGGTCAAAAGATCGCAGCCTTCGGCAGCTCCTACAGGGGGCGGATTTGTAGTTTGCTGCTGTAAGCCTTGGCTTACTCTTTCGTAGGTGTTCGTTATTTTTACACTTCGGCAGACGCCCATTCAGTCAGTTCGCGATCGGTAACCTACTGACTGGTAAGCTTATTTTGAAATATGAAGCGGTTATGAAAAACGATTTCAGCACGGAAGGCCGATTGCCCCCGCCGCAGAACCCTCTAGTATTCAGGTTGTGTCGACGGACAGACACGCCCTTCAAGGAAGAAGGGAATGGACATCGCAGGATGCGATTCATCAGGACGATGAAAAGGAATACAGGGATTAGGGAAAAAATGTGGGCGGGTCAAACCGCCCCTTTTTTTGCCCGCAGAAAAGTAAATCGCAGACAAACAAAAAGGCCCGCAAGGGGCCTTTTATTCGAGCGCGTGACAGATCAGCGTTCGAGGTCTTTGATCTTGCCTTTGACGCCATCCCACTCTTCGGCATCCGGCAGCGATTCTTTCTTCTCGGTGATGTTTGGCCAGATTTCAGCCAGATCAACGTTGAGCTGGATGAACTCCTGCATCTCTTCCGGAACTTCGTCCTCGGAGAAAATGGCCACGGCCGGGCATTCTGGTTCGCACAGGGCGCAGTCGATGCACTCATCCGGGTGAATCACCAGGAAGTTCGGGCCTTCGTAAAAGCAGTCCACCGGACAGACTTCTACGCAGTCGGTGTACTTGCACTTGATGCAGTTGTCGGTGACGACGAAGGTCATTTCTAATTTTCTCCTCAGGCGGCGGCAGCGTTGCCCCTTCACGGTTGGGGTCGCCAGGTTCGGGAGCGATACCTGCTGGCCAGGCTATTAGCCAGCAGCATCCCAAACCGCGCGAGATTCTAACAGCTTGAAGCCGTTTGCGTTATATCCGCTTCTTCAGTGCTTATATCCGGTTCTTCAGGGCATAGAGCATTTCGAGCGCACGGCGTGGTGTCAGGTCGTCCAGATCCAGTTTAGCCAGCTCATCGAGAACCGGGTGCGGCAGGCTGGCAAACATATCGCTTTGCTGTGGCGTCGCCGGTTTGCCCTTGGCCGCCGGTTTCGGCGCTTCATGGGGCAACGCGGTTTCTTCCAGTCGGCTCAGGTGCTCGCGAGCCCGCACGATCACTTCGCTTGGCACACCGGCCAGTTGCGCCACCGCCAGGCCGTAGCTCTGGCTGGCAGGCCCCGGCAGCACGTGGTGCAGGAAGACGATGCGTTCGTTGTGCTCGGTCGCGTTGAGGTGAACGTTCGCCACCAACGGCTCGGCTTCCGGCAGCACGGTCAGTTCAAAGTAGTGAGTGGCGAACAGCGTGTACGCGCGTAGATGCGCCAGACGCTCAGCCGCCGCCCATGCCAGCGACAGACCGTCGAAGGTGCTGGTGCCGCGACCGACTTCGTCCATCAGCACCAGACTGCGTTCGGTGGCGTTGTGCAGAATGTTGGCGGTTTCGCTCATCTCGACCATGAAGGTCGAACGGCCACCGGCGAGGTCATCGCTGGAACCGATCCGCGTGAAGATGCGGTCGACCAGCGACAGTTCGCAGCTGGCTGCCGGCACGAAGCTGCCGATGTGCGCCAACAGCACGATCAAAGCGGTTTGGCGCATGTAAGTGGATTTACCGCCCATGTTCGGGCCGGTGATCACCAGCATGCGCGTGTTGTCATCCAGGCTCAGGTCGTTGGCCACGAACGGCGTAGTCAGCACTTGCTCGACCACCGGGTGACGACCCTGAGTAATGCGCATGCACGGCTCGCTGACGAAACGCGGGCAGTTCAGATCGAGGTTCAGCGCACGCTCGGCGAGGTTGCTCAGCACGTCCAGCTCGGCCAGCGCCGCAGCGGTGTCCTGCAACGGTGGCAACTGGCTGATCAAGTCTTCCAGCAACGCTTCGTAGAGCATTTTCTCGCGGGCGAGGGCGCGGCTCTTGGCCGACAGCGCCTTGTCTTCAAACTCTTTCAGCTCAGGCGTGATGAAACGCTCGGCGCCTTTCAGGGTTTGCCGGCGAATGTAATCCGCTGGCGCCGACTCGGCCTGCTTGCTCGGCAATTCGATGAAGTAGCCGTGAATGCGGTTGTAGCCGACTTTCAGGTGGCTCAGGCCGGTACGGGCCTTCTCGCGGGCTTCGAGATCGATAAGGAACTGGCCGGCGTTTTCGCTCAGCGATTGCAGCTCGTCGAGTTCGCTGTCGTAACCGGTTTTCAACACGCCGCCGTCACGGATCACCGCCGGCGGGTTGTCGATGATGGCTTTAGCCAGCAGCGCCGCCAGTTCCGGGTAAGTGCTGGTGGTGGTCGCCAGACCTTGCAGGTGCGGCGCTTCCAGATCGGTCATCGCCACTTGCAGCTCAGGCAGGGCGCCGAGGGCGTCGCGCAGGCGGGCGAGGTCACGAGGACGGGCATTGCGCAGGCCGATTCGCGCGAGAATCCGCTCGATGTCGCCGATTTCCTTGAGCTGCGGTTGCAGCTTTTCGAAACGGTAGCGATCGAGCAGGCAAGTGATCGAGGTCTGGCGCGCCAGCAACACGGTCAGGTCGCGCAAGGGACGGTTCAACCAACGCGTCAGCAGACGGCTGCCCATTGCGGTCTGGCAACGATCGACCACCGATTGCAAAGTGTTGTCGCGGCCACCGGCCAGATTAGTGTCGAGTTCGAGGTTGCGACGGCTCGCGCCGTCGAGCACCACGGTGTCATCGAGACGTTCGTGACGCAGGCTGCGTAAATGGGGCAGGGCGGTGCGCTGGGTTTCTTTGGCGTAGGCCAGCAGGCAACCGGCAGCGCCGATGGCCAGCGTCAGGTTCTCGCAACCGAAGCCTTTCAGATCCTGAGTGGAAAACTGTTGGCAGAGACTTTTCAGCGCCGAATCGCGCTCAAAATCCCACGGCGCACGACGGCTGACGCCACGGCGTTTTTCCGCTGGCAGGTCGCGTGGCCAGTCATCCGGGATCAACAACTCAACCGGGTTGACGCGCTCCAGTTCCGCCAGCAGGTTTTCCCAGCCCTTGATTTCCAGCACGCTGAAGTTGCCGCTGGTGATATCCAGCACGGCCAGACCAAACAGACGCTCGTCTCCCAACAGCGCGGCGATCAGGTTGTCACGGCGCTCATCGAGCAGCGCCTCGTCGCTGACCGTACCCGGCGTGAGAATCCGCACGACCTGACGATCAACCGGACCCTTGCTGGTCGCCGGGTCGCCGACCTGCTCGCAAATCACCACGGATTCGCCGAGCTTGACCAGTTTCGCCAGATAACCTTCCGCCGCGTGGTAAGGAATCCCACACATCGGAATCGCCTGCCCCGCCGACTGCCCGCGCGCGGTCAGGGTGATGTCGAGCAACTTGGCAGCCTTCTTCGCGTCTTCGTAGAAGATCTCGTAGAAGTCGCCCATGCGGTAGAACATCAGCTGATCCGGGTGCTGATTCTTCAGCCGCCAGTATTGCTGCATCATCGGAGTGTGGGAGGACAGATCTGAAATTGCTTTATTCATCAGAGGTTTAGCTATACCGAGAAAATGTGTCGGGGCAGAGGTGCAGGCCCCTGAGTTGATTCAGTGGGCGGAGTATGAAGTTTTTTTGAGGTGGATGCAGCAACGCGCCGCCGCTCGGGTTGGCATTGTGTCCTATAGTGCCGAAAAGCTATCGAATCATTGGAGTTGGTGGGTTGAAGGTCAGTTGAGGAAGCGGCGTGGAACAGTCTGAAGGCATCGGCTCGGGATCGTCATCGAGCGATTGTTACTACGATGCAGAAAAAATGACCCTCACTCGGGCGCAGCAGTCGGTCATTCTGGGCAGTAATGAGAGTGATCTGTTGCTGGCGCTGATTGCCGGGGTGACGGACAAGGAGCAGCTGATTTCGCGGGTCTGGGGTGAGCGCGGGCTGGTGATTTCCGACAGCAGTTATTACAAGACGCTGCACATGCTGCGCACGCATTTTGCTGATGTCGGTTTGCCGCGTGACAGCCTCAAGACGTTGCCGCGCCGGGGCGTGGTGCTGTTGTGTGAGATCCGTTTGATCAGCGCAGAGGTGCCTGAGTCCGTACCGGCAGCGCCGGCGGTCATCTCGGTGACGAAGCCGCGGCGCCGCTACTGGCGTTTTCTGCTGCCTGCATTGGTTGTACCGGCTATCGCGCTTCCTTTGTTTTACGCCTACCTGATGTTTAAAAAACCAGCCGACCTGGAAGAGTGGAAACTCATCTGGCAAGACGGTGATGCGCAGTTGTATGTGGAAGAAAGTGAAAAGATGTCCAAGGACGAGATTGTAAAAGCACTCGGCGAGTTTGAACCGCCCATTGTGTTATCCGACATTAATTATTATGTAAGAAAGCCGCTCTCCCAGTTATTGATCAAGTGCGTCAAGCCTGAAAGTAAAGGGGAGGCCATATGCGTGAATTATCAGCTCGTTGGAAAAAAATAATCGCATTGATGGCAATCGCCTCTGTGTTGGTTTTCGGTGGACTGGTGGTCAGGTATTTCTACTTGATCAATCGTGATATTCCACGTGCACCGTGTTTTGCTTCTATTGACTTCGTTCATACCCATGATCACAAAGTCCGCTGGCATGGTGTCGGTGATATGACGATTGATCCAAAGGAAGGCGCTCTCTATGTGTATTACGTAGTGAAAACGCCAGAGGGGAAAGTCTTCACATATGATCGAAAGTTCGACATTGCCCTGACGCATCTGGATACTTCAAGGTTTCTGTTCAAAACCCGTTCTGTTGTGAAGTTCGATGCCGATACCGCTGGAGATGAACTGCCGTTTATGGAGCGAGGCTTTCAAGGCGGCATGGTCACCTTCAATTATTTCTCCGATGCCGAGTACTACTACAACATCAACAACCTGATCAATGGTGTCTGCCACGTCCCTCGCTGACTCAGCCCCCGGCGCGACTAAGTAAGACTGAGTAAGACGCCAGTAAGGCCACGACAGCCCCGCATTGTTAATGTCATTCCCCGTAGGAGCTGCCGAAGGCTGCGATCTTTTGATCTTGCTTTGAGAAGATCAGGATCAACAGATCGCAGCCTTCGGCAGCTCCTACAAAGGAAGCGATTCAAGCCAACAGCCTCTGCGACGGCACCGGAGAGTCCGCGCAGTTCGGCTGTTTTTATTGCCTTGAAGAATGTGACGATGTTTAGAGTGTTGAGGGGTTTTATACATGCTCTGGTTTTGCGTGCGCAGTGCATATGGCGTTCAGGCTCCAGTCTGGAAACGATCAATTGCGATAAATAGACAAGGCACTGTATTTGTTGCCGCGGCGATCGGTGGAAAAGAAAAAGACGTGAGCATTTCCACGTTATCTGATCGTACGCCGGTATTGCTCTGTTTTGATCATGTTTATGTGCCGATGGCGTGGATGGTTGAACACTTTCCGATGTGCAAGGAACGTTGTCGCGACATGGTCATGGCAGCATTAACTGCGATACAAAGAAACTTGAATTGTCGCGATGCCTGGTCTCGCGTCAGTTATCTCCGTGGGCATTATGGCGAGAGAAGTTACTTGGGGTATGCCTCATGAAACTGAGTCTTTTCTGCAGTCTGTCCCTCGCAGTCAGCGGCGTATTTATCATTGAAAACTCATTCGCCGACTCGCGACAAAGTTGCGCCGAGCGCCGCGCTGAACTTATTCGCCAAATAGACCGTGCAGAAGCGGCGGATAACGTTTATCGCCAGGCCGGACTTGAGCAGGCGCTGGCCAATGTCGAGCGTTATTGCCGAGAGCCTTCTGCCGAGGATGATCATTCAAGAGCGATTCGCAAGGCCGAAGCCGAAGTGCGGCGCCGACAAAACCATCTGAAAGCAGCGCGTCAGTACGGCGATGTGAAAGTCATCAAGAAGCATGAAGCCAGGCTCGAACGCGCCGAGGAAAAATTGCAGCGGCTTGTGGATGAATAACAGCCGCCGTTGTGAACGATGTATGTGGCAATGCCCTCAGGAAACCTTCAAATGAAAACCGCAGTGATCTTCGCTTCAATCTTTACCTCAGCCATTTTGCTCACCGGCTGCACCGCCACCGATTGGGTACACGCCGCCGGTGGCATCATGGGCGCCAAAGACGATTACGACAAAAAGGCGCGCAATGATCGGATCAAACGCGCCAACGCGGCGGCTCGACGCGTCAAATATTGATTTATGCGTTTTTTATGCGCCTTTTATGCAATTCGGCATTTGTCTTGAGATAAAACTTCAAGCACTATGCGCGTTATGCAAAAACGCAATGTAGCAACCGTCTTAAGAGCACTGCTTGATCAGCACGGGATCTCCCCCACGGAGCTTCACCGTCGCACCGGCGTGCCGCAATCCACTCTCTCGCGAATTCTCAGCGGGAAGATCGTCGATCCCTCGGATAAACATATCTCGAAGATCGCCGAGTACTTCGCCGTGAGCACCGACTTGTTGCGCGGGCGCGCGGATGCGCCGCCGGCGAGCGCTGGCGCGCGCAACAATGATGTGCACGCGGAACTCAAGGACATAAGCCTGTGGGACGACGACACACCGGTCGATGATGACGAGGTGTCGGTACCGTTTCTTCGCGAGGTTGAATTGGCGGCTGGATCAGGAAGATTCATCGTGGAAGAGAGCGAGCGCTCTAGTCTGCGCTTCGGCAAGCGCAGCTTGCGCCATAACGGTGTGCAATTCGACCAGGCCAAATGCGTGACCGTGCGCGGCAACAGTATGTTGCCGGTGCTGCGAGACGGCGCCACCGTCGGTGTCAACGCCGGCAAATGCGGCATCGGCGACATCATCGATGGCGACCTTTATGCAATCAACCACAACGGTCAATTGCGGGTGAAGCAACTCTATCGCCTGCCCACCGGCATCCGTTTGCGCAGCTTCAATCGCGACGAACATCCGGACGAGGACTACAGCTTCCAGGAAATCCAGGAAGAGCAGATCGTCATCATTGGTCACGTCTTCTGGTGGGGCATGTACGCCCGATAAGCAGATCACCGTCAGATAAAACCCGCCCCTCGGCGGGTTTTTTTTCGCCTTGAAAAAGCCACCAAGACCTTTAACCACGCGGCTTTTCATGCGCTCGTGCATTTTTTGTGCATAAATAAATGCATTTATGCATTGACTGTATATGCATCCATGCATATTCTTGTCACCAAGCCGCTCGACAAAGCGGCTGGCAAGACAAGCTCTTTAGTTCGACAAGAACAGGCAGCGATGAACCGGCCTCAACGGTTCAGAGGGTTGGCAACTGACCCGGGTGTGCAGCGTAAAGCACCAGAAGCAGTTATCCGGCGGGCAGGGACCGCGGTCGGAAAAACAATCTGAATGGACTCGTACCGCGCCAGTAGCGCCGAAAAGTCAGCTTCCTTCTTGGTTACGGGAATTGAAGGGAGGCGAAGGAGCGCATTACTGAAAAGCCTGGCGGGTGACTGCCGGGCTTTTTGGAATGCCTATCTCTCGCAAGCCGGTCGGACTGTTGAAATTCCATCTATGGGACAGCATGAGAGATGGCGGGTCGCAGGTAGCAGGTGCGATTGGCATGACACCATGCACAAACAAAGGGACTTGCACATGCTAACGGAATGCAGATGTGGAAAGTGCAACAAGCTTCTGGCCCGGGCGGGACGGTATAGCGAAATACAAATCAAGTGTCCACGCTGTGGAACCTTGAATAACATGAAGACCGATGAGTCTCGAACAGCGCCAGAGAGCGGAAGTTGAGTAATACATGCTCGACTTCATCAAGTGCATGTTTGCACAAGATATTCGGAGATTGTCATGGCTGGTCCAATTCTGCTTGATACAAGTTTTGTATACCCTGATAACAAATATGACCCTGTTCGAGACTGGGGCAATGGCGGTGGTTACAACTTCATTCCTGGTAATTATGTCGGTATGCCGGTATTTACTTCGCATCAAATGAGCACGGTGATGGGACGGCTCAACACCTCCATCTCCTATACGGTTGCATTTACCAATGCGATTCTGAAGCCAGTGCAAGATCAGTATGCCGCGGACTCGCAGGCGTTGGCAGCATCCATTGAAGCTCAACTGGCGGCGACGCGACTGGAATTTGGAACTAATAGTCTACCTCCCGTCGAAGCGGTAAAACGCGAGATGTCCGTCCGCCAGACACTTGTCACACGTAAGGCAGCGGCCTATCAGGCGGATGCCGCTACGGCGAATAGTTTCTTCGGCAGTGACCCGTTACCAAAAACGCAAAATGAAATCGCACTCAAGGCGTTTAATAATTTTGAAAAAGGCAAGATTCAGTATGCCGACTCTTTGAAGGCATGGGAGCGTTCCTATCGTGCAGCCTATTCAGCAAAGTTGCATGCCGATACGGTCACGGCGTTGAACACCCAATACACGTCTGTTCTTCGTTTTCTTGATGCTTTGCAACTGACGGAGAACCAGGCTGCCGTAAAAGAAGCCACCATGTGGGCAGAGATTCGTGCCTGGGGCGAAAAGCTGACTGCGCGACGCAATCCCATCGTCAATCAATACAACGCTGATGTCGCGGCTGTCGAACCCAAAGTGCAGTCCGAACTTGATGCCGAAAACGCAAGGATAGGACCTCTCCCGCAGCAAACGGCTGGTGAGTGGGTCAGCCGTGCATTGGCTGTCGTCAATGTGCTGTCGCAGCGTAAGTACGATTCCTTGAAGGCTTTGAATTTCGCGCTGTCGCAGTATCCCGGCGTGGATTTCAAAAATAGCGATCTGAAGGGTTTCCTCGAACGGGCAAGGGACGGAAAATTGCCTTCCGATGCTGCTTTCGAGCACGAACTTTCATTGATCAGTACGGCGTATCGTGCCGACGTCATCACGCGGGAAATAAACAGCCTGGAGGGCAGACTGCCTGCGCTTAATACCGCGCAAGCCTATCTGGAGGCAGAGTCTTTGAAGGATGGTCTGAGCTTTCTGGCAGACACCAATGAGGAGATTCTGACTAAATACGGCGAGCGTATGAGTAAGGTTGCCCGTGATCTTCAGAGCAATATTTCCGGGAAGAAAATCCGCAGCTACAACGACGCCATGGCGACATTTGAAACGGTTCGCAGCAATCCGCGGGCAAAGCTCAGTGGCCAGGATTCCAAAGCCGTCGCCGATGCTCTGAAGGCACTGGATAAAGCCACTTTTGCAGCCAATTTGACGCGACTGGGTAAAGCCTTCGGCGTGGTTGGGAAGATTGTTCAGGGAGAAGCTATTCGACAGAAAGCAGTTTCTGGTTATGAGACCGGTGACTGGAAACCGTTGGGTCTCGAAATCGAATCGATGGCGGTCGGCACTGCTGCCGCGTCTGCAGCGGGAGCATTGTTGGCCGTGGTTTTGGCGCTCTTCGGTATCCCTGCTATCGTTTCCATTCCAGCAGTTGCAGTGCTGATGGCATTAATCTCTGCGTACATTGACGCGGCGAAAGTTGATGAAATCAATGGCTATTTTTTTAAATAGCATTATGCCGGACTAGCGAAGTCTGTTAGACCGGAATTTGCCCTCGGTGTTTTCGCGCCGAGGGCACTGGTCAATAACAAGGGGGAGCCGTGAGGGTTTCAGGTAAACGCTTCATTAAAATGAAAATTCCGGTGGTCTTGCTCTTGCTGTCCTGGGCGCCTTTGTTTGTTTTTGCGTTCTTTATTTCTGACGATGCACGCAGCGGAATGTTTTCACTGCCCCGGTCAATAGTCGACGGCTATTGGCTGACAGGGGCTGGTTTTATTTCTTCAAGATTTTATACCCTGTCCAGTACTGTGGTTAATTATATAGGATGGTTGTCTCCATTTTTTTCTGTTTTGTTTACTTGTCTGGTTGTGAAGAACTCATTGTTCGAGGATGCCGAGTATGAGGAGAGCTCTCTTTTCAAGATGATGTCTTTGTTGGCAGGTTGGGTGCTTCTGATGATTTTGGTTTTTTGGATGCTTTATATGCGCGAAACTGATCTGGCTCATGCTCGCGCGCCCCTGTCTTTATTTGGTCGCAATCCGATCGCCTACATTCTGTTCTCATGCGGTGTTATGTTTTTACTGAATGTGATGGTGCTGTCCACGTATTTGCTCTTTCGGCATTTACCTGTCGTTATAGGTCATCGATTGAGCAAAAAGAATTCCCCGCCTCTGCAATGAGGCGCTGACAACCGAATGTCCTTAACTCGTAGATTAGAAAAGCTCGAAGTAAATTAACTGACGAGCTTTTTTGCGCGTGCTCTATCCAGTCCAGCGCTCTCTGAAATCAAACACTTTTCACTCATCAAATCCTCAAGGATGCGTGACATGACAAACGAGCAACAAGCATTGGCAGACATGCCGATCTGGCTGGTCATCCTCCTTGCCGTGGTGGGCGGGGTGTCCGGCGAAATGTGGCGCGCTGACAAAGAGGGCGCCCGTGGCTGGTCGCTGATGCGCCGCCTGGCCCTGCGCTCCGGCGCCTGCATGATCTGCGGTGTCTCGGCGATCATGCTGCTGTATGCCGCTGGCATGTCGATCTGGGCGGCTGGCGCTTTTGGTTGCCTGACTGCGATGGCCGGGGCCGATGTGGCGATCGGACTTTATGAACGCTGGGCGGCCAAGCGGATTGGCGTCTGCGAAATTCCGCCGCGCGATCCGCAGTAATTCTGCATTTTCTACAGCGCCTCAGTCCTGAAGTCGCTGCTTAAGACTGACCTGAAAACGCCGCAAATCCCTTGTAGGAGTGAGCCTGCTCGCGATAGCGGTGCCACAGTCGAACTTCATCTAACTGATCCACCGCAATCGCGAGCAGGCTCACTCCTACAGTGACCTGTGGTCAGTTTCATAATTTGGAATACCCCCATGAAGATCACTTCGATCCTCACGCAATTGCGTGCGCAATGCCCCAGCCTGGCCGATCACATTTCGGTGGGGGTCGATCTGGCGTTGTTGCAGGGCAATTCCGCTCTGCCGACACCTTCGGCCCACGTGCTGCCGCTCGCCGATCTGGCCAGCAACAGCACCGCACAAAACCTCACCACCCAACCGATCCGCGACCGCTTTGAAATCGTTCTGGCGCTCGACGCCAGCGACCCCACAAAAGCGCTGGATCTGTTGCACGACCTGCGCGCCGAACTGTGGCGTGCGCTGGTGGGTTTCAAGCCCGATACCGACTACAGCGCCATCGTCTACGACGGCGGTGAATTGCTGTCGATCAACAGCAGCCGGGCGTTTTACCGGCTGCGTTTTTTTGCCGAGTTCCAGCTCGGCCGCAATCTGCCGAGTCAGCCTGCGGAGAGTTGGCACGAACGCGAACTGGACGGTTTGTCGTCCTTTACCGGGGCCACCGTGCGGGTCGATGCGATCGACCCGGCCGACCCCAATCTGAAACGCCCGGGCCCCGATGGGCGCGTGGAAATGACTTTCTCTGGAGACGTAACCCCATGAGCAATCGCATCACCGTACTGCCGGCCGCCGGCCGCGTCGTACCTGACCCGGAGGCGGGCGATCTGCTGCCGCTGGAAGGCCGTGAAGTGCTGGACAGCGCCTGGTGGCGCCGACGTCTGGCCGACGGCGATATCACCCTCAAAACCGCAACCGCTAAACAAAAGGGAGCCAAATAATGGCGATCGGATTCAGTAACATCCCCGCGGACATTCGTGTACCGCTGTTCTATGCCGAAATGGACAACTCGGCCGCCAATAGCGCGAGCTCGACTCTGCGTCGTTTGATCGTCGCTCAGGTCAACGACAACATTGCGCCGACCGAGGTCGGCAAACTGGTGTTGGTCTCCAGCGTTGCGCTGGCCAAAAGCATCGGCGGTCAGGGCTCGATGCTCGCCGCGATGTACGAGACCTTCCGCAAGGCTGACCCGATCGGCGAGATCTGGTGCCTGCCGCTGCACAACGCTGAAGGCGCGGTCGCCAAAGGCGTGCTGACCCTGACCGGCGCCGCCACTCAGGCTGGCGTGCTGAATCTGTATGTCGGCGGTGTGCGAGTGCAAGCCACCGTGGTCAACGGTGCTACCGCCGCTCAGGCCGCGACCGCGCTGGCGCAGAAAATCAACGCCACCGCCGACCTGCCGGTGAGCGCTGCCGCTGCCGAAGGTGTGGTCACCCTGAACGCCAAATGGACGGGCGACAGCGGCAACGACATCAGCCTGCAATTCAATCGTCTGGGCAAGAGCAACGGCGAAGAAACTCCGGCCGGTCTGACCTCCGCAATCACCGCCATGACCGGCGGCGCCGGTGTGCCGGATCAGGTCGAAGCCATCGCCGCACTGGGTGATGAGCCGTTCGAATTCATCGCCTTGCCGTGGTCGGATCTGTCGACCCTCAACACCTGGCAAGCGGTCATGGATGACAGCACCGGTCGCTGGTCGTGGGCCAAGCAATTGTTCGGTCACGTCTACAGCGCCAAGCGCGGCACCGTTGGCACTCTGGTTGCCGCCGGCCAGGCGCGCAACGACCAGCACATGACCATTCAGGCGCTGGAGCCGGGCGTTCCGCAACCGTTCTGGGTACAAGCCGCTGCATTGGCTGCACGCACCGCCGTATTCATCTCCGCCGACGCCAGCCGTCCTACGCAAAGCGGCAGCCTGCCGGGCGTTGATCCGGCACCGGCGAGCGAGCGCTTCACCCTGACCGAGCGTCAGTCGCTGCTCAACTACGGCATCGCCACCGCGTACTACGAAGGCGGCTACGTGCGCATCCAGCGTTCGATCACTACCTACCAGAAAAACGCTTACGGCCAGGCCGACAACTCCTATCTGGACAGCGAAACCATGCACCAATCGGCGTTCATCGTCCGTCGTTTGCAAAGCGTGATCACCAGCAAGTACGGTCGGCACAAACTGGCTTCCGACGGCACCCGTTTCGGCGCCGGCCAGCCGATCGTCACGCCGAGCACCATTCGCGGAGAGCTGATTGCGCAGTACGCCAAACTCGAACTGGAAGGCCACGTGGAGAACGCCGAGCTGTTCGCCGAGCACCTGATCGTCGAGCGCGACGTGCAGGATCCTAGCCGCGTGAACGTGTTGTTCCCGCCGGATTACATCAACGGTCTGCGCGTGTTCGCACTGCTCAACCAATTCCGTCTGCAGTACGACGACGCGGCTTGATCCGCGCGTTTGACGGCAAGCATTCAGCCCACCTCGCGTGGGCTTTTTTATTCAAGGGAGTAACACCATGGGTCAACTGATTGCAGGCACCTGCTACGTCAAAGTCGACGGCGCACAACTGACGATCAACGGCGGCTGCGAAGCCCCGCTGATGTCCACCAAACGCGAAACCATCGTGCCGGGTTTTTACAAGGAAACCGACGTGGCAGCGTCGTTCAAAGTGACCGCGCTGCACACCCCGGACTTCCCGCTCAAGCAACTGATCGAAGGCGTCGACATGACCGTCACCTGCGAATTCAGCAACGGCAAAGTCTACGTGCTGGCCGGTGCGTATCTGGTTGAAGAGCCAGTCTCCAAAGGCGATGACGCCGCTATCGAACTGAAATTCGAAGGCATCAAAGGAACCTGGCAATGAGCGGCGCCGTGAAGCTTCAAGTCGCGATCGAAGCTCACGGCGAGCCCCTGACCGAACTCGTTCTGCGCCGCCCGACGGTGCAGGAAGTGCGAGCGATCAAGGCGCTGCCGTACAAGATCGACAAGAGCGAAGAAGTCAGCCTCGACATGGACGTGGCGGCCAAATACATCGCCGTGTGCGCCGGCATTCCGCCGTCGTCGGTCAACCAGCTGGATCTGGCCGACCTCAACGCGCTGAGCTGGGCCGTTGCGAGTTTTTTCATGAGTGCGGCGTCGGCGCCATCACCGACCTGATCGCCGTCGCCTATGACCTGGCCTGGTTCTGGAAGGTTGACCCCGAACAGATGATGGCCAGGCCACTGGATGTGCTCCGCGAATCGCTGGAGCACGCGCAACGGATCAATGCGATGCAGCAGGTGCAGTGATGGCAGACACAGAAAGCAAACCCAAAACATCGGTGCTGATCACTGGCATCGATGAGCTGTCGCCCAAGCTCGGTGCGCTTCGCGAGAAAGTCGACAGCTTCAAGAAAAACCTCGAACAGACCGGCCTCGGCAAACTCGACATCAGTGGCCTGTTCAAGGGCGGCAGCGTGATCACGCCGTTCGTGGACGGAATCAAATCGGCAGCGGCATTTCAGGGCAAATTGACTGAAGTCAGCGCGACGGCAAAAACCGTCGACCTGCCCGCCGCACCGAAAGCCGCTGCACAGAACATGAACGTGTTCAGTGCGTCGATGGAAAAGGTCTCGGCTGCCATCGACGCTGCATTGGTGCCGGCAGTCGGTGCCGTGGTGATCGGGCTTGAGCCGATGATGACGCAGTTCGGCAGCCTGCTCGCCGACAATCCGAAACTGGTCGAAGGGCTGGCCGCGGGGGCCATCGCCTTCTCGGCGATGCAAACCGCTGTCACCGGTGCCACACAGGTGTTCGATGTCATGAGCATGGTGCTCAAGACTAACCCGATCATGCTGATCGCCATGGGCATTGCCGTGGCGGCCGGATTGATTGTCGCCAACTGGACGCCGATCAGCGGGTTCTTCAAGGGCATGTGGGAAAGCGTGAAAAATGCCGGAGCCAGTGCAATGGCGATCTTGCGCTCGGTGCTTGACTGGCGACCGCTCGATACGCTGGCAGCGCTTTGGCAACCGGTCACGGGATTCTTCTCGGGGATCTGGGACAGGGTCAAAGCGGTGACTAGTCCGTTGATCGACTTCTTCAAGAGTGTTTTTTCATGGACGCCGTACGGCATGATCCTGGACAACTGGGGGCCGCTGACTGGCCTGTTTTCGGCAATCTGGGAATTGCTCAAGGCCTTGAGTGTGCCGGTGATGTCGTTCCTGAGAAACCTCTTCGATTTCTCGCCGATGCAGATGATCCGCAGTGCCTGGGGCGGAGTGGTGACGTACTTCGAACCGATGTTCACCGGGCTGCGAAAAATGGCGCAGTCCACCAAGGATTTCCTGGCGGATGCGTTCGACTTCTCGCCGATGCAGATGATCAACAGTGCATGGGGTGGTGTCGTCACGTACTTCGAACCGACGTGGACAGCGCTGCAGTCCGCCGTGCAGAAAACCCGTGAAGCTTTCCAGACGCTGTTCGACTTCTTTCCAATGGATATGATCAGCAGCGCATGGGGGGGTGTCGTCGGGTTTTTTCAACCGATTTGGGCCGCTTTGCAAACGTCGGTGCAACAGGTCAAAGGCTTTTTCACAGACCTGTTCGACTGGTCGCCGCTGGAGCAGATTGCGCAATTCTGGCAACCGATCGGTGAAGTCTTTTCGGCGCTGTGGGGCGTGGTGCTGGCGGTGTCCGCGCCCGTCGTGGATTTTCTGCACACGCTGTTCGAATGGAAACCGCTGGATCAGATCATCGAGAGCTGGGGGCCGATCACCGAGTGGTTCGGCGAGTTGTGGCAAAAGCTGCAAACCGTCATCGCACCGATCAAGGAGCTGTTTGACGGTGGCTTCGCCGGGTTGATCGCCAAGGTCACTGGCAAGGTTGAGACCCTGACTGAAGCGCAACGCCAGACCAATGCCGAAGGCAAGGGTGAGCTGGCGCCGGCGTTCTTTGGTGCAAGCCCGCAAGCTTCGGCGGACGGCGCGTTGTCGGCGGGTTCGTTGCCACAATCCTCCAGCGCCCTGATCCAACAAAGCGCAATCAACAACCGCACGCAACTCGAAGGTGGCCTGACCGTCAGCTTCGTCAACGCGCCGCCGGGGCTGCGCACCGATCAACCACAAACCAATCAACCGGGCCTGGCGCTGTCGTCGCGCATCGGTTATCGCTCGCTGTCGGCAGGAGGTTCCAATGAACTGGCGTGACCGTTTATTGCCGGCATCCTTTCGCGGTGTCGGTTTCTGGATCGATCAGGCGAAAACCCCGGTCGGTCGCAAGGGGCAGTTGCACGAATACCCGCAACGCGACCTGCCGTTTTTCGAAGACCTCGGCCAACAAGCCAAGACCCACGACATCACCGCGTTCATCATCGGCGTCGATTGCCTGGAGCAACGAGACAAGTTGCTCAAGGCGTTGGAGGCGGGCAGTGGCGAGTTGGTGCATCCGTGGCTCGGACGCCTGCAAGTCAAGGTCGGCGAATGCGACATGACCCACACCCGCCAGGACGGCGGCATGGTCACGTTCACGCTGAAGTTCTATCCCGATCAGCCGCTGCCGTTCCCGACGGCGACCGTCAGCACGCAGAAAGTCTTGTTGGTGAAAGCCGACTCGCTGCTCGGTTCTGCGGTGGCGCGTTTCGAACAGGCGATGACGCTGATCAAGGCTGCGCGGATCGGCATCGCCAATCTGCGCAACAGCCTCACCGGGGTTTACGAGGTGATCAAAGAGCAGCTGAAACCGCTGATCGCGCAGTACAAGCAGATCACTGAACTGGTGAAAGCGGTCAAGGAATTGCCCAAGGAAGTGGCAGCGGAATTCAAAGGCTTGCTCGGCGATATCAAGGAGCTGAAAGCGTTCGCGAAGGAGGGCTACCGTGGCGTGATTGCCGACGTCTCCCAACAACTCGAAGCGATCCGTAAAGCCGATGCGCCGAAGATCACCACCGGCAAGGACACCAACGCGGCGGCGCAAGCCATGGCCGATCTGGTGCAGGACACGCTGCTGGTCAAAGTCGCGCAATGGGTGGCGTCGATGCCGGTGGCGACCACGCCGGTGAAGCTGCAATCGACACCGTCGGTGGGGCAACAGGCGACCACGCCGGTGACCCGTCAGGAAGTGCCCGTCAGTGATGACATGCAGGCCCTGCGCGAAGCGGTGAGCGCGGCGATTGATCCGATGCTGGACAAAGCGGGGGTCGCACATTTTCAGGCGATCAACGATGTGAAAGAGGCGTTGATCAATCACCTCAAAGCGGTGGCATCGTCCGGTGTGCGGCAGGTCAGCAAGTCGTTTCAGGAAAGTTTGCCCGCGCTGGTGGTGGCCTACAAACAGTTTGCCGATGCCACTCGCGTCACTGAAGTGATTCAACGCAACGGTACTGTTCATCCGTTGTATCTGCCGCCCAACGACGTGAAAGTTTCCCGGGAGTAAGCCATGAGCGAGATGGATAATCGCGTCACGCTGACGGTTAATGACATGGAGTACGGCGGCTGGAAAAGCGTCGAAATCAGCGCCGATCTGGAGCGTCAGTTTCGCAGCTTCAAACTGGATATCACTTGGCAGTGGCCGGGACAAACTGTGGATCAGCGGATCAAACCCGGTGACCCCTGCGAAGTGAAAATCGGCAAGGATCTGGTGCTCACCGGTTATGTATTCAAAGCACCGATCAGCTATGACGGACGCCAGATCAGCCTGAGCATCGAAGGCAGTTCCAGGACGCAGGATCTGGTCGATTGCGCAGCCGCCAACCGGCCGAATCAATGGCAGGATCAACCGCTGCTGAGCATCGTCGAGGCGTTGGCGAGTGAGTATTCGCTGAAGGTGGTCAACGAAATTCCCGAGACGTCGCGGCTGGCCAAACACACGATCGTGCCGGGTGAAACGGTGTTCCAGTCGATCGACCGTTTGCTCTCGTTGTTGCGGGTTTTTTCCACCGATGACGAGCAGGGCCGGCTGGTGCTGGCCAAGCCCGGCAGCGGCGGTCGTGCCAGTGATGCGCTGGAACTGGGCAAGAATATTTTGTCGGCCAATGCGGCGATGGATCAGAGCCAGGTGTTCTCCGAATACCGGGTGATCGGTCAGCAAAAAGGCTCGGACATCCAGAGCGGGGCGGCGGTCAGCGAAGTTGAATCGACGGCGGCTGACCTGACCTTCAAACGTCGGCGCACCACGGTGATCAACGAGGGCACGCAACTGACCTTTGAGTTGGCGCAGCAGCGTGCCCAATGGGAAAGCGCCACCCGCCTGGGCCGCGCGCAAACCACCACGTATCAGGTGCAGGGCTGGCGTCAGGCCAACGGCGATTTGTGGCGTCACAACACGCTGGTGCGGGTGAAAGATCCGGTGCTTGGTTTTGACGGCGACATGCTCATTTCAAAAGTGACGTATTCATTGTCGGCGCAGGGCTCGGTGACCACGCTGCAAGTGGCCCCGCCGCATACCTTCGACGCCAATCCCATTCCCTCCAAAACCTGACTGTTCCTTAAAAGATCGCAGCCTTCGGCAGCTCCTACAAATGCACACCGAGCCAATGTAGGAGCTGCCGAAGGCTGCGATCTTTTAGGGCCTCATAGGAATTCAACATGAGCCTGATGACACGCCTGCTGGCGCGCGGCACTGTCGTGCTCGCCAATTCGGCCGCCAAGCTGCAATCGCTGCAAATGCGCCTCACCGCCGGTGAAGTCAACGACGACCTCGAACACTTCGAACCCTACGGCTTCACCAGCCATCCACTGGCCGGTGCCGAAGGCGTCGTCACCTTCATCGGCGGCGACCGTTCCCACGCCATCGCTTTAGTCATCGCCGACCGCCGCTATCGTCTGCAAGCGCTGGCCGCCGGCGAAGTGGCGATCTACACCGACGAAGGCGACAAGATCCACTTTAAGCGCGGACGGATCATCGACATCGAAACCGCCACGCTGAACATCCGCGCCAGCAGCGCGGTGAACTTCGACACGCCGGTGATCAATCAGAGCGGAAAAATCGTCTCCACCGGTGACCAGCTCGCTGGCGGTATCAGCCAGATCAAACACGTGCACGTCGGCGTACAAGCCGGCAGCGGCCAGACCGGCGCGCCGGCAGGAGGCCAGTGATGTTTATCAGCCAGAACCTCCACGCCGCACTGACCCGCGCCGTGCTTATCAGCCTGTTCACCTGGCGTCGCGCTGCCGATGACGACGCACTCGACGATGAAGAACGTTTCGGCTGGTGGGGCGACAGCTTTCCCACCGTTGCTGACGATCGCATCGGCTCGCGGCTGTGGCTGTTGCGCCGGGTCAAGCTGACCCGACAAACCCAGATGGACGCCGAGTTCTATGCCCGCGAAGCCTTGCAATGGCTGATCGACGACGGCCACTGCAGCGCCATCGACATCCTCAGCGAACGCCTCGATGCCCAGCGTCTGAATCTGCGCACGGTGCTGACCCTGGCCGACGGCGAACGTCTGGACATTAACCCCGATAACAGTTGGCAGGTGATCTATGCCGTTTGAAACCCCTTCGCTGCCGGTGCTGATCAAGCGCACCCAAAGCGACCTGGCCGGCGATTCGCTGCGCCAGTCCGATGCGCAAGTGCTGGCCCGCACCCTCGGCGGCGCCGCGTTTGGTCTGTACGGTTATCTCGACTGGATTGCCGAGCAGATCCTCCCCGACAAAGCCGATGAATCGACGCTGGAACGCATCGCCGCGTTGCGTCTGAACCAGCCGCGCAAACCCGCGCAGGTGGCCACGGGCAGTGTCAGCTTCAGCGCTACGGCCGGTGCGATTCTGGACGTCGATACGTTGCTGCAAACCAACGATGGCCGTACTTACAAAGTCACCACTGCGCGGGTCACGGCCAACGGTGTCAACAGCACCACCATTGCCGCGCTTGACGCCGGCAGCCTCGGTAATGCTGACGCGGGCCTCGTGTTGACGCCGGTGCAGCCGGTTGCCGGTATCGTCAGCAGCAGTTTTGTAGTGCTGGCGCCGGGACTCAGCGGTGGTGTCGCGCGGGAGAGTCTGGAGTCGCTGCGTTCGCGAGTGATCCGTTCCTATCGCGTAATCCCCCACGGTGGCTCGGCTAGCGATTATGAAACCTGGGCACTGGAGGTGCCTGGCGTGACGCGGGCGTGGTGTCGTGGCGGTTTGCTCGGGCCGGGCACGGTGACGGTATTCATCATGCGCGACGAAGATCCGCAACCCGTGCCTAACGATGAGCAATTGGCCGAGGTTCAGGATTACATCGAGCCGCTGCGCCCGGTTACCGCCGAAGTGCATGTGCAAAGCCCGGTTCAGGTGCCGGTGGTTTATCGATTCAAAAGCGTCAACCCGGACACCACTGCCGTTCGTGCGGCCATCGAAGCGCAGTTGCGCGACTTGCATAACCGTGAGGCCGATCTCGGCGTGTCGTTGCTGATCAGCCACATCCGCGAAGCGATCAGCAGCGCCGGTGGCGAGTTCGATCACGTACTGACTGCACCGGCCACCGATGTCGGTGCTGGTAAAAGCGAGCTGCTCACTTTCGGAGGTTGCGTATGGGGGGCATAAGAACCGCCGCGCAATATCAGGCGCAGCTTCGTGCGCTGCTGCCCAGCGGCCCGGCGTGGGATCCGGAGCGCGTGCCGGAACTTGATGAAGTCCTGCAAAGCGTCGCGGTCGAACTGGCGCGTCTCGATGCTCGCGCCGCCGACCTGCTCAACGAGATGGACCCGGCCGGCGTCAGCGAACTGGTGCCGGACTGGGAGCAGGTGATGAACCTGCCCGACCCCTGCCTCGGTGCCGAACCGTTGTTCGACGACCGCCGCCTCGCTGTTCGCCGCCGCTTGCTCGCGGTTGGCAGTCAGGCCGTCGGTTACTACCTGGAAATCGCCAAAAGCCAGGGCTACCCCAACGCCACCATCACCGAACACGAGGCGCCCCGCATGGGCCGTGCGCGTTTTGGTTTAGCGCGCTGGGGCACGTGGGAGGCGCAATTCATGTGGACGCTTAACACCGGCGGGCGCTTGCTGCTCGGTCGGCGTTTTGGCGCGAGTTACTGGGGTGAGCGTTTCGGCGTCAATCCGGGCTCGGCGCTGGAGTGTTTGATTCATCGCAGCGCGCCGGCGCATACCACGGTGCATATCAATTATGACTAGGGAGGAATGACGGGATGGATTATCCGAGGAGTGTCGCCAGCGCAGGTTTGGTGGATGGGAAATTTGTCGATGAAAATCCGCTGTTGGGCACGCCGGGATCGTTGATTCCGGCGGCCTGGGGTAACGGTGTCACGCAGGAAATCATCAGCGTGATCGAGGCTGGTGGTTTGACGCCTGACGAGAAGAAATACGATCAATTGTTGAAGGCGATTCAGAGCGTTTCGGCCAAAGGCTGGAGTCTGGATTCGGCTTTGCCGATTGTGTCGTTGCCGCTGCCTACCGTGGCGAATACCGAGGGCCGGTTGAATGTTGTGGCCAGCGCTGCTGCCACCAGTGGAGGCAAAGTTTCTGTGCCCCCCGGAGTGCCCGTCAGCCTGGCTCAGGAAGTGATCGCAGGTCAGTTGGCCCGTTCGCGCACGTTCACCACCGCAGCCTGGGTCAGCGCTGATCTGTTACCCAATACCGCGTATTTTTTGCGAGCTCAGGTGGTCGCCGGCGCATTGTTTTTCTATGTACAGCGTGGTCTGCCGACTGACGTTGCACCTGCCTCACTCAAAGGAACCGCCGAAGCGGTTGGTGGCGGCGGTTTTGCGTCCACCAGCCTGGACATGTGCGTGGCCTGGATACTCACTGGCGCCGTGGGAACCCTGCCGTCAGTACTAGCAATCTATAACCGCTCGCGCCTCACTTGGAGCCAGACAGTTAATGGCACCGGGGTGATTTATCTGCCACTGGATGCGCATGCGCGTTCTGCGCGGCTTATTGCCAGCAACCCGACGCCTTCGACTACTTTAGTGACTAACGCAGCGTTTGCCCAAGGAGATTGGGTGGGAGCCAGCTTCACCTTCCTGAGTCCCGGAATTCAAGCGATTGGTGGAAATCCGGCGGGGTGGGCGGACAAATCGTCAAGCGTGATTTTCACCAACAATCAGATAGGTGATGTCACCGTGTCGTCGTTGACGGCCAGTTTCGATCATTCGCAATTTCGCTCGCTGTGGCAGACCTTTCAGGCTCAGCACCAGCTTGGTTCCAGCAGTGCCGATAAGGACGAATTGCTACACGGTATCGGAATAAAAGGTCACCCGATCGCGGATTACACCACCGGTATCGCCTTGAACTTCGTCAATGCCGTCAACGTTCATTTCGTGTGGGAGTTGATCCGATGAGGGTTATCCAGGAACTTCATCAATTTGGTAACGAACTGCGTTCGCCACAACCGTCGCCTGATCACACGTGGGACGGTCAGCAATGGATACAGGATCCTTTGTTAATGGCTGCGCTGGAGCAAAAGGAGTCGGAGCGCCTTTGCACCAAAGTCGACACCGCCGCCGACCGCGCCCGACCCGTACTGGCCGGCGATCCCCTCAAAGCCATGGAGTACGCCCAGGCCGCCGCAGACGCTCAGGCTTATCTAGACGCGGGTTACCCGAAAAAAGAAGTGCCGGTTTCCGTTGCTGCGTGGGTCGTCAAAGGTCGAACGGCCAAACAGGCCGCCGATCAAATCCTCAGCAAGGCCGATCAGTTGACGGATCATTTGCTGACGCTGCGCACCTTGCGCCTCAAGGCCAAAGCGCAAATTCGTGCGCAGGCTGCCAAGGGCAAAATGGACTTGGCGCGGGGTGCCGCTGATGAGGCATTGCTCGCCATCCGCGAACTGCTCGGTGGTCTCTCCGGCTAATCAATACCTTCCTTCTTGAACACCCCAAGCCCACTTCACCGTGGGCTTTTTATTTTCAGAAAAAAGCCGTGGGCACTAAGGCAGCGCCTTGATCGTCGGTGCGGTTCATTTGTTATGACAGAGGAAAAGACAACCTATGGATTATCCAATAACTGTCCCCAGTGTCGGGCTGGTCAACGGCCGTTTCGCCGATGAAGACCCGGAGGCAGGCAAACCGGGTTCATTGATCCCGGCGGCGTGGGGTAACAGCGTTACTCAAGAAATTCTGAATGTGATCAATGCGGCCGGGATGACTGCGTCCGAGACGGATACCCGGCAACTACTCAAGGCTATTCAGTCGATTGTCGGCAATGCCAGTCCGATGCGATCGGTGATCACCCGGCTCGCCGCCTCGAAGACGTTGACCGAGCAGGAACTCGGTCTTGTGTTGATTGATGCCAGTCCTGCGCCTGTGACGGTTGTGTTGCCAGCGGCCGACGGTCCACTGGGTGTGCGCGATGTGATAGTTCGTCGTGTGGACAACAGCGGCAGTCGGCTCGTCGTTCAAGCATCCGGCAGCGACCGGATTCGTTTTCACACGCACCTTTCGGCCAGTGGCTATCCATTTTTAGTGTTGATGGGTGGTGGTGACTGGTGGCATTTGCGCAGCGATGGCGCGGGGAGTTGGTGGCCGGTTGGGCGCTTCGATAACACGCCGTTGGGGCGACCGTTTTTCGAGACGACAGTCTTGCTGAGCCCCGGTGGTTACGGTGCGCTCAATGGCGCCGTCATGAAGCGTGTCGAATGGCCGTGGCTTTGGGATCACGCGCAGCAATCGGGGATGCTCGGCACCGAGGCTGCTCGCGTTGGCAACGAAGGTAAGTGGACGTCGGGCGATGGCGCAGCAACCTTTCGTGGGCCAGAGGGGAGGGGTGAGTTTTTGCGAGTGCTGGACGAAGGCCGGGGCGTGGACATAGGTCGCCAAACAGGTACCTCTCAATCAGGCTCGATTCATTCCTACGCCCAAGGTGCAAATGGCGGAGGTGCTGTGGGTGCCTACTGGTCGGATAGCTTGACCGGATTTGGTGCTGAAACGCGCGAAGAAGCCGAATTCGTTTCAGGATTACTCAATGGTGGTCCTGTTTATCCGGTCGGCACCAATTATCAGCGAGATACGGCCAGCACTGTGCTTTACACCTTCAAATCCCGCCCGCGCAACATCGCCTATCCCGGTCGAATCAAGCTTATCTGAGGCTTCCCCATGTTCAATTATCTGTTTGACGGCTCGGGCGCATTGTCCGGGCCTGTCGAGTTTTTCGTCACGCCCGGAATCGGCGTTCAGCTTCCTGCCAACGCCGTGCAACTGACCTTTGAATTGCCTGAACCGGAAACCGGCCGCACCTGGGCGCTGGTCAATGGTGTGCCGCGGGAAGTCATCGACCGTCGGGGTCGGGTTTACCGAAAGGACGGTGGTGCTCAGCAACTCTGGAACGAGTTGGGCGAGTTGCCTGAGACCTTCACCACGCAACCTTGGCCCGGTGACTTCCATGTCTGGCGTGACAACGCCTGGCAACTGGATGAGCAGGCGCAATTGGCCGATGCCAGACAGCAAACTTTGCAAGCGCGCGATGCACTGCTTCGTGAGGCCGTTCTGCGAATTGCTCCGCTGCAATACGCCGAGGATATCGGTGATGCCAGCCATGAAGAGCAGTTGCAATTGCTCGAATGGAAGCTTTACAGCGTGGAGTTGAACCGCATCGAGAAACAGCCAGGTTTCCCTGCGCAAATCACTTGGCCAATCGTGCCAGGCACGATCGCGAACACCTGAAACATCGCAAAGGAGAAATGCAATGGATTATCCAATCAGCGTTCCCAGTGCTGGCTTGGTCAATGGCAAATTTGTCGATGAGGATCCGCTTACCGGATCTCCCGGATCCTTGATTCCGGCGAGTTGGGGCAATGGTGTGACCCAGGAAATTCTCGGGGTTGTACAGGCCGCCGGAATGACGCCCAGCGAAACTTCAAACACGCAATTGTTAACTGCACTTCGAAGTGCGCAGCTGTATCAGACCCGGGCACCATTTGACGTCAGTCGTTCGGTGGCTACAACCGAGTTTGTGCAGCGTTCGTTGGGCAACTACGCCGGGGCACGCAGCGTCACTGCCGCGACACAACTGACCGTTGCGGATGTGGGATGGACGATTGGTATAGGTGGAAACTCGCCTTATACGGTGAGCCTGCCCGATATCAAGACTGTGCCCAATGGTGGGACATTTTCGTTGCATTGCCGGAGTAACGCGGTCGTCACCATTGCATGCACGGGCACTGCGCAAATAACCCCGCAAGGTGCATATCTGACTTCGATCATCATGAACAGTGGCGAGAGTGCGACCATTGTTAATGAGAGCGGTATTTGGGCTGTTCATGGGACGGCGAGTCTGAAGTACGCCGCGCTTCTATCCGGTTTGAACGGTAACCCCGGGTATCAGAAACACGCCAGCGGCAATATCGATCAGTGGGGAACGGTTATGACGGATGCCAACGGTGAGGCTCTTGTGACCTTTCCGATTTCGTTTCCCAACGCATATTCCTCATGCGTGGCTACTCACGTCGGCACTGGCGGAGCGATGGTTATCGTCTTGGGAGGAACAGAGCAAAAACAAAGTATTCGCTTGAAAATGCGAGATGCAGTTAACGGCGTATCGCCAGGCTGGCGTATTAATTACTTCGCAAAGGGTTATTAAATGAACGCCTACAATGTTTTGTTCAGCGCCAGCACACTAGGTGTTTATGTACCGGGTATCAACTCGGCCGACATTCCTGAAGACGTGATTGAAATCCCACAGGCGTACTGGATCTCGCTGCTACAGCATATGGCAGTGACGCCGAAGACGGTTGGTGTCAGTTCAGCTAACGGTTATCCGATACTGGTTGATCCACCAACACCTTCGACGGATCAGGCAGCCGAAACTGAACGTCACTGGCGCACTGCACAACTGGCTGCCACTGACGGTCTGGTAGCGCGCGATCGTGATGAACTCGAAGACGGTGGCGGTACCACGCTAACCACCGATCAATACACCGAACTGCAAACCTACCGGCGTGCACTACGCGACTGGCCGCAGGGCTCTTTCTTTCCCTTTAGCGAGCATCGACCAGTCGCGCCGCGCTGGTTGGCGACTGCGCTTTAAGTCAGCAAGGATGTTGAAATGGATTATCCAAAAAACGTTCCCGGTTCAGGCCTGGAGAACGGTAAGTTTGTAGATGAAGATGCCATCGCAGGTACACCCGGTTCACTAATTCCGGCCAGTTGGGGTAACAGCGTTACTCAAGAGATTCTCAACGCCATCAAGGCTGCCGGATTGACTCCCGATGAGGAGCAGACCAATCAACTGGCGCTGGCAATCAAAGAGTTGTCGAAACCGGATCCGCTGCAACAGTTTCCGGTGCAGGTGTATCGCAGGAATCTGCTGATCAATGGCGGGTTCGAAATCTGGCAGCGTGGAGCGGCTAATCAGGCGCCGAATACCGGCGGTTATGTCGCTGATCGTTTTCGCTGCGACTGGAACGGCAACGCGGGCGTCAGTATCACCCGTCAGAGTTTCTCCCTTGGACAAGCGGAAGTGCCTGGCGAGCCCGTTTGTTTCCTTCGCTGGCAGCAAATCACAGCGGGGGTGGGCGCTACCACTCACAGGATTTCTCAGAACATTGAATCGGTCAGAACCCTTGCCGGCAAAACCGCGACCCTGACGTTCTGGGCCCGATCGGATGCGGCGCGGCCATTGAAAGTGGCTGTCGCTCAACAGTTTGGTACCGGAGGTTCAGAAGCGGTTGTGAAGGTGGTGGATGTTTTTCAGCTGAATACGGCGTGGACCCGATACACCGCGACGTTCCAGGTACCTGCCATCGCCGGAAAAATGAAGGGGGTCAACGACTGCCTGACGCTGTCGTTTGATTTACCGTTGAACGTTATGCAAACAGTCGATCTGACCTTGATTCAACTGGAGGAGGGCCCGGTTTCCACTCCCTTTGAGCAGCGATCTGTCGTTGACGAGTTGATGCTTTGTCAGCGTTATTTCGAAAAGTCTTTTGCGAGCGGACTTCCCGTCAAAGCGAATAACGGAACCAACACGTGTATTTCGACGTTCACCCAAGTTCCGGCGGGCAACACTGGCCAATACGGTATGACGATCGGCTTTCTGGTGCAGAAAAGAGTTCAGCCGACCGTCACTACTTATTGCCCGGCTGACACCAGCAATCAGGTCTGGAATCAGACGATGATGAAGGCTTGCACCGGCACCACACTGCAAGGTGTTACGGATCGCAGTATCTCGTTTGCAACAGTCACACCCGTTAACAGTGCGCCAGGCCAGACCTTGCAACTGGAATGGACAGCAGACGCTGAAATATAGGGGTTGAAACTCATGACTTATCAACTGACCGCAAGCGGTGTGTTGCGCATGGAGGATTCCGCGTTTATTCCGCAAGATCCCGACAACCGTGATTGGCTCGCGTATCAGCAATGGCTGTTATCGGGCGGCGAGGTGCTGCCAGTCGGCGAAACAGTCGAGGACGCGGTGCCGGGGAGCACTCTGAAAACTCTGGCAAAAAAATGGCTGGCGGGTATTTCCCGTCAGTCGTGATATCAGTCAAAGGATATCCAGGGAGGATCAAGCATTATGCAAATAACCGAAAACAACTTAACTAACATCATGCCCAACGCCCGCACCCAAGCGGGCGTTTTTGTTTCTGCACTCAACACCGCAATGGCTCGCCGGCGCATCGACACACCCAAACGCATCGCCGCGTTTCTTGCGCAAGTCGGTCACGAATCCGGGCAATTGCAGTACGTACGCGAACTGGGCAACAACCAATACCTGAGCAAATACGACACCGGCACCCTGGCCTTGCGCTTGGGCAACACGCCCGAAGCTGACGGCGACGGGCAAAAATACCGCGGGCGCGGGCTCATCCAGATCACCGGGCGCAGCAACTATCGCCAGTGCAGCCTCGGTCTGTTTGGCGATGAGCGTCTGCTGTCGCTGCCAGAGCTGCTGGAACAACCGCAATGGGCGGCTGAATCCGCCGCTTGGTTCTGGGAGCAGAACGGCCTCAACGAACTGGCTGATCGCGACCAGTTCAACACCATCACCCGGCGAATAAACGGCGGGTTGAACGGCTTGCAGGATCGCCTGGAAATCTGGGCGCGGGCGAGGGCGGTGCTATGCCAATCCCCTGGCGAGTGATTGGCTTACTCTTATTGGCCGTCGGCGCTTTTGTGGCGGCCTGGCAGTTTCAGGACTGGCGCTACGGCCGCCAACTCGCCGAGCAATCGCGTTTAAACACCGAAACGTTGAATCAACAGAATCTCGCCGCCGCCTCGGCGCAACAGGCCGAGCAGGATAAACGCCTGGCGCTCGAGCAACGGCTCGCGACCATTGAACAAACCCACTATCGAGCACTGAGCGATGCCCAACGTGATCAGGATCGCCTGCGCGATCGCCTTGCCACTGCTGATGTGCGCCTGTCAGTCCTCCTCGACGCCGGCGATGTTGCCCAAGGCTGCAAACTGCCAGCCACCGCCAGCCCCGGCGGCGTGGATCATGCAGCCGTACGCGCCCGACTTGACCCGGCGCATGCTCAACGAATTATCGCCATCACCGACACCGGCGACCGCGGACTGATTGCCTTGCAGGCGTGTCAGGCCTATGTCAGAGCGCTCGCGCCCGAACATTTTGAATGACTCTGTGTCTTGAAAGCGCAACCGGCTCGTGTACGGTGGAGGCATTCCACACGATCCGGAGTGCGCCGTGAAAGAGATCACCCAATTGGCTGCTGAACTGGGCCGACGCCTGCAAGTGCTCAATGCCCATGTCACCACTGCGGAGTCGTGTACCGGTGGCGGCATCGCCGAGGCGATCACGCGGATTCCCGGCAGCTCGGCCTGGTTTGAAGCGGGTTACGTGACGTACTCCAACCGGCAGAAAACCCAGCAACTGAATGTGCCGACCGGGTTGTTCGAGACGGTGGGCGCGGTCAGTGCCGAGGTGGTCGAGGCGATGGTGCGTGGCGCGCAGGATAAAAGTCTGGCGCGATTTGCCGTGGCGGTCAGCGGTGTGGCGGGGCCGGACGGTGGTTCACCAAACAAACCGGTCGGCACCGTGTGGCTGGCATGGGGCGTTGGCGAGACGGTGACCAGTGAGGTTCAACACTTCCCCGGTAACCGCGATGAAGTCCGCCGACAAACGGTGAAGGCCGCGCTAGAGGGGCTCCTGCGACTAGCGGCACGAGAAATCGAAAATCAGGGGTAGGCGATCCGCGAACGCTGTGGAATAATACTGGCTACTTATACAGGTGTTGGCCGTCAGGCCTTATTGATTACGTGAGGACATTAATGGACGACAACAAGAAGAAAGCCTTGGCTGCGGCCCTCGGTCAGATCGAACGTCAATTCGGCAAGGGTGCCGTAATGCGTATGGGCGATCAGGACCGTCAGGCGATCCCGGCTATCTCCACTGGCTCTCTGGGTCTCGACATCGCGCTCGGCATTGGCGGTCTGCCAAAAGGCCGTATCGTTGAAATCTACGGTCCTGAATCCTCCGGTAAAACCACACTGACTCTGTCCGTGATCGCCCAGGCGCAAAAAGCCGGCGCGACCTGCGCATTCGTCGACGCCGAACACGCCCTCGACCCTGAGTACGCCGGCAAACTGGGCGTCAACGTCGACGACCTGCTGGTTTCGCAGCCGGACACCGGTGAACAGGCACTGGAAATCACCGACATGCTGGTGCGCTCCAACGCCGTTGACGTGATCATCGTCGACTCCGTGGCAGCCCTGGTACCGAAGGCTGAAATCGAAGGCGAAATGGGTGACATGCACGTGGGCCTGCAAGCCCGTCTGATGTCCCAGGCGCTGCGTAAAATCACCGGTAACATCAAGAACGCCAACTGCCTGGTGATCTTCATCAACCAGATCCGTATGAAGATCGGCGTGATGTTCGGTAGCCCGGAAACCACCACCGGTGGTAACGCGCTGAAGTTCTACGCGTCGGTTCGTCTCGACATCCGCCGTACCGGCGCGGTGAAAGAAGGCGACGAAGTGGTCGGTAGCGAAACCCGCGTCAAGGTTGTGAAGAACAAGGTGGCTTCGCCGTTCCGTCAGGCCGAGTTCCAGATTCTTTACGGCAAGGGCATCTACCTCAACGGCGAGATGATCGACCTGGGCGTGCTGCACGGTTTCGTCGAGAAGTCTGGCGCCTGGTACGCGTACGAAGGCACCAAGATCGGTCAGGGCAAGGCTAACTCGGCCAAGTTCCTGGCGGACAACCCGGAAGTCGCGAAAAAGCTTGAGAAGCAACTGCGTGACAAGCTGCTGACCCCAGCGGTGATCGATTCCAAGGCCTCTGCAGTCAAAGAGACCGAAGACGACCTGGCCGACGCTGATATCTGATAGCAACGATGAGCACCGTCGTACTCGAAACCCTCGTCGCGGTGCGGCGAACCGCCATGGATCTGCTTGCACGTCGCGAGCACGGTCGAGTCGAGCTGACGCGCAAACTGCGTCAGCGCGGCGCTGAGGCGGAGATGATCGAAACAGCCCTCGACCGTTTGACGGAAGAGGGGCTGCTTTCCGAAGCCCGTTACCTTGAAAGCTTTGTTTCCTACCGCGCCCGTTCTGGCTATGGCCCGTTGCGGATTCGTGAAGAACTGAGCCAGCGCGGTTTGCAACGCGCCGATATCGAACTCGCCCTGCGCGAAAGCGGTATCAGTTGGCAGGAGCAACTTCAGGAAACGTGGCGTCGCAAATTCTCCGGGCATTTGCCGATTGATGCGAAAGAACGGGCCAAGCAAGGCCGGTTCCTTGCGTATCGGGGCTTCTCGATGGAGATGATCAACCGCTTGTTCAGCGGTCGAGGGATTGACGATTAAGACGCCTCAATAAAAACGGCCCGCTATGGAAATAGCGGGCCGTTTTTTTTGCCTTTAAATTGCCTTTGACGGCTCACGCGTACGTTGCGCTGCTTGCGGTTTGGACTGCGCCCAGTTTTCCGGCAGATTGATGTAGTCGATTAACTCTCTCAAGCGCCCTTGATTACGCGCATTGAAGGCGAAAGCCAGTCGCGCCAGATGGCTGTATTGCGCGTCATCATGTTCCTCGCCGCTGTAAGCGTGTTGATAGAATTGGTCGCTGAGGCACAGATCGGCAAACGCGACCTGCATATGTTCTAGCGCCTGATCGCTGAGCTTGTGATTCATGCGAATTACAAACTGTCGCTTGAGCCAGCGGCTGGAGTGGAAGTTGCTGTAGAACTGGTTGATCTGCTCCACCGCCTCTTCGACCGTGTACACCAGACGCATCAGTTTCATGTCGGTCGGCAGGATGTAGTGATTTTCCTCCAGTTGCTGGCGAATGAAATCCATCGCGCCCTGCCAGAACGTGCCGCCCGGCACATCCAGCAACACCACCGGCACCAGCGGACTTTTTCCGGTCTGAATCAACGTCAGCACTTCCAGTGCCTCATCCAGCGTACCGAACCCGCCCGGACACAGCACCAGCGCATCGGCCTCTTTGACGAAGAACAGTTTGCGGGTGAAGAAGAAGTGGAACGGCAACAAATTGCCGGTGCCGTCGACGGTCGGGTTCGCATGCTGTTCGAAGGGCAGGGTGATATTGAAGCCGAGGCTGTGATCGAGACCGGCACCTTCGTGCGCAGCGGCCATGATGCCGCCACCGGCACCAGTGATGACCATCATGTCGGAGCGTGCCAATTGCGCGCCGAGTTCTCGGGCCAGCGCATACAGCGGATGTTCGACCGGTGTGCGTGCCGAGCCGAACACAGTGACTTTACGTCGGCCCTTGAATTGCTCCAGCACGCGAAACGCTTGCTCCAGTTCGCGCAGGGCTTGCAGGGTGATCTTGGCGTTCCAGCGGTTGTGGTCTTCCTGAGCCATGCGCAGCACGGTCAGGATCATGTCGCGGTAAATGGGAAGGTTCGGGCTGTTGGGGGAAACACGGCTGAGTTGTGCTTCGACCTGGCTGATGAGGTCGGGGCCGCTTTCCTGAAAATGACGACTCAACAGGTCATTCGGTTGGTAAGGCATTCAACGTCTCCTTCTGCACAGAGCGGGTGGCCCTGACGAGCGGCGTCAGGGCCGCGCTGCAAAAACACACACGATCGGCAGTTCCATTTCTGCCGTTAACAGATGATCGGGAATACTTTGAATTTAGACCCTTGCGTGCAATTGCGCTGACTCGATCATTGCGCCGCAATGTTCTGGCTGGCAACCGCTTGTTGATATTCAGGGATCGGCACACCGCTCGTCTGAACGTGCAACGCGCGCTAAACCCTCTGATTAACTAACTTACAGGCGCCGTACGACAGCGTTGCGGCAATAACCGTACGCAAGGTGCACGTTTTTGAAGGATTTGCGGGTAGCCAGGAGGCGGGACATGACCAGAGTGGTTCTGGAGATCGATGCACAGTTGTATCGAATGTTGAAAGCATCTGCCGAGACCCATCAGGTCAGTCTCGAAGAGGAATGCTGCCGGCGTTTGGCGGGTGGCGAGCATCCGTCGCAGTATCTTCAGGCCTTGCTGGCCGAATTGCGCGCCGAGGATGAACAGCGGCGCGCCAATTCGCGATGATTACTTCTTCTTCGCCGGGGCAGTTTTCGGGCAATCCGAATCCTGATAGCTGGCGGAGCCGATCGCTTTGTTGGTTTTCACTTCGGTGAAGTCGTAGCGCATGACCGCGCCTTTGGCCATCAGCTTGCGAAAGGCCGGGTTGTTGCACACCGAAGCGCCCAGTTGAAAGTACACAGCCTTGGGATCAGCACGCATTTTCTGCGCATGACTGGCCTGCACGCTCAGGTGGTTGATCAGCGTGGTGCCTTCAACGGTGAAACCCTGATCAAGAATGTCTTCACTGATGGCGCGTGGCGTGCCGACGCTGCTCTGGGCGGCGACGTTGCGCAGCTCGCGGTTCAGATTCTGCTCACTCAAGGATGCAGCCTGAGCGGTGAAGGACGACGCCAGCAGAATGGCAGCGGTGGGAACGATAAGGCGCAGCATGAAACTCTCCTGATTCGGTGACTGGTGGTTCGACCAGCCTCGGGGCTGTGCGTTCAGTGGCGCCGAATTATAGGGGAGCCGGTCGGGAGGGTACAGGCTTGTCCCCGTTGCTCTGGTAAACTGCCGGCCTTTATTGCCCTGCCGAGTGCTGTTCGTGTCGAGTTTCCCTGTCTGCCGGCGTTGCCCGCGATGAACCATCCCCCCAATGCCGTCGCCCGTTTGCGCGACCAGCGCGAAGATGAAGGCATCAAGCCGATTCAGGCCCGCGGCTTTCGCTCCGAGCGTTGCCGCGATTGCCGGGTGATCATCAGCCATTGCCTGTGTGCGTGGCGACCAAGCGTCGACACGCGTTCAGGCGTGTGCCTGATCATGACCGGCAAGGAAGTGTTCAAACCGAGCAACACCGGTTGGCTGATTGCGGATGTCGTGCGCGATAACCATGCGTTCATCTGGTCGCGCACCGAGCCCGATCCGCAGATGCTGGCACTGCTCAACGACCCGCAATGGCAGCCGTATCTGGTGTTCCCAGGCGAATACGTCGAGCCGTCGCGGGTGACCAACACCGTCGCGCCCGATAGCAGCAAGCGCCCGCTGTTTATTCTGCTGGATGCGACGTGGACGGAAGCGCGGAAAATTTTCCGCAAGAGCCCGTATTTCGATCGCTTGCCGATCCTGAGCCTGCTGCCCGACAAACTCTCGCGCTATCGCCTGCGCCGTTCCACCCGCAGCGAGCATCTGTGCACCGCCGAAGTCGCGGCGCTGTGCCTGGAGCTGGCCGGCGACGCGGATGCCGCCTCGGCGCTGGACGCGTATTTCGATGTGTTCAGCCAGCATTACCTCGGCGCCAAGCAACAGCTCGACATGAATGAATCCACCCCCGCGCACGCCGAGTTGTTGCCCTATATACGAAAGCCGCAGCCGGAGTTGGCGCAATAGTGGCCCATACTGTAGCTACCGGCGGCCTTGCTGCTTGACCACCCAGTCTTCGCTGGGCATGCTTGGCGCCGATTAGGGTGCGGCCAAGGTTTGAAACGCCGTCTTTGCTGGTTATTGGCGTTGAACGTGCCCCTGTGGATACCGCTTGCAAGCGGCATCTTGAGTTGCTTTGGCCAGACCTGACTGCATCGGGTCTGCCATCAAAAACAGGATCATTTGAAAAATGGCCACATACGACATCCTGATTGCCGATGATCACCCCCTGTTTCGTAGCGCCCTGCATCAAGCGGTGACGCTGGGTCTTGGCCCCGATGTGCGACTGGTGGAGGTGGCGAGCATCGCCGAACTGGAAGCGCGCCTGACCGAAAAATCTGACTGGGATCTGGTGCTGCTGGATCTGAACATGCCCGGCGCTTTCGGCTTTTCCGGGTTGGTCATGCTGCGCGGGCAATATCCGCAGATTCCGGTGGTGATGGTGTCGGCTCAGGAAGAAGCCTCGGTGGTGGTCAAATCGCGTGAATTCGGCGCCAGTGGCTTTATTCCCAAATCCAGCGACCTCAGCGTGATTCAGCAAGCCGTGCGCAAAGTGCTTGATGGCGATGTGTTCTGGCCGCCGCAAGCGTTCGAAGCAGTTGCCGTGTCCGACGAAGCCAAAGCCGCCAGCGATGGCCTCGCGAGCCTGACGCCGCAGCAGTTCCGCGTGCTGACCATGGTCTGCGAAGGCCTGTTGAACAAGCAGATTGCTTACGAATTGAGTGTGTCGGAAGCGACCATCAAGGCCCACGTCACGGCGATCTTCCGCAAGCTGAATGTGCGCACCCGCACGCAGGCTGCGTTGCTTCTGCAACAACTTGAGTCAATTCCGAGTCAATAAAGCCTGGCGCCTTCACGCTTTTTTGACTTTTGTTGATCTAGCTTTCTCACTCCTTTTTGGTTGGTCTCAACGTTATGTCACCTTTCAAGGGCCAGACCGGCCTGAAACGCATCCTTAATGCCTCCGGTTATTCACTGGACGGTCTGCGCGCAGCTTTCACCGGTGAAGCGGCGTTCCGCCAACTGGTGTTGCTCAACGTGATCCTGATTCCGGTGACGTTCTTTCTGAATGTCAGCCGTGTTGAACAGGCGCTGTTGATCGCGGTGTGCCTGCTGGCGCTGATCGTCGAGCTGCTGAATTCGGCGGTCGAAGCGGCCATCGACCGCATCTCGCTGGAACTGCACCCACTGTCGAAGAACGCCAAGGACATGGGCAGCGCCGCGCAATTCGTCGCGCTGAGCATGATCGGTCTGGTGTGGGCGGTGATTCTGATTTAAGCGATCGTTGGCAAGACGATCTCGTCGCTGCGCTGAACCCCGGCGGTGAAAGCGCGGCACAGTTCGAGAAACTCGCGCATCGCCGAGGTCTGGTATTTCTGTTTGTGCCAGATGAAGTAGAACTGCCGCGCCAGATCCAGATCCGGCGTTTCCACCGGCACCAGACTGCCGCGTCGGAACGCATCACGCAGCGCCAGTCGCGAGATGCAGCCAATCCCCAGCCCCGATTCCACCGCGCGTTTGATCGCTTCGGTGTGTTCCAGCTCCAGACGGATATTCAGCGCGCTGCGATGATGACGCATGGCCTGATCGAAGGTCAGCCGCGTGCCGGAGCCCTGTTCGCGCAGAATCCACGCCTCGTGCGTCAGCTCTTCCATGGTTGCGGTGCCGCGTTTGGCCAAGGGATGCTGCGGCGCGCAAAACACCACCAGCTCATCCTCAACCCAACTCTGCACTTCGATGTCCGGGTGGCTGCAATCGCCTTCGATTAGACCCAGATCAATTTCGTAGTGGGCAACTTGTTGCACGATATTGGCAGTGTTCTGCACGTGCAGCTTCACCTGACTTTCCGGGTGGCGCTGCATGAAACTGCCGATCAACAGGGTCGCCAGGTAATTGCCGATGGTCAGCGTGGCGCCCACCGACAGCGAGCCGAAACCGGATTTGCCGTTGAGCAGGTCTTCGATTTCCTTGGCCTGATCGAGCAGGGCCACCGCCTGCGGCAACAGCTGTTTGCCGAGGGCGTTGAGGCTCAGGCGTTTGCCGGCGCGGTCGAACAGCTGGCAGCTGGATTGGCGCTCAAGCTCGGTGATCGAAGTGCTGGCGGCCGATTGCGAGAGGTTGAGCAGACCCGCAGCACGGGATACGCTTTCCTGCTGGGCGACGGCGACGAAGACTTGCAGTTGACGGAGAGTAAATCGCATATCGATATAACCGATAACCCTTATCTTAATAATCCAGTTAACAGATATTGTCGTCGCTATTAGAATGCGATGCAATTGCGCACCGTCGCCTTCAAAAGCCAGCGCAGACCCAATCTCCAGGAGTCAAACGTACATGAGCAACATGAACCACGAGCGTGTCCTCAGTGTTCATCACTGGAACGACACTCTGTTCAGCTTCAAGTGCACCCGCGATCCGGGCCTGCGCTTCGAGAACGGTCAGTTCGTGATGATCGGCCTGCAACAGCCTAACGGCCGCCCGCTTATGCGCGCTTACTCGATCGCCAGCCCGAACTGGGAAGAGCATCTGGAGTTCTTCAGCATCAAGGTGCAGGACGGCCCGCTGACCTCGCAGCTGCAGCATTTGAAGGAAGGCGACGAGATCATCATCTCGAAAAAGCCTACCGGCACCCTGGTTCTCGATGACCTGAACCCGGGCAAGCACCTGTACCTGCTGAGCACCGGCACTGGTCTGGCGCCGTTCATGAGCGTGATTCAGGATCCGGAAACCTACGAGCGCTTTGAAAAAGTGATCCTGGTTCACGGCGTACGCTACGTCAACGAAGTCGCCTACCGCGAATTCATCACCGAGCACCTGCCGCAGAACGAGTTCTTCGGCGAAGCGCTGCGTGACAAGCTGATCTACTACCCGACCGTGACCCGCGAGCCGTTCGAGAATCAGGGCCGTCTGACCGACCTGATGCGCAGCGGCAAGCTGTTCAGCGACATCGGCCTGCCACCGATCAACCCGCAGGACGACCGTGCAATGATCTGCGGCAGCCCGAGCATGCTCGACGAGACCAGTGAAGTGCTCGACAGCTTCGGCCTGAAGATCTCGGCGCGGATGCGCGAGCCGGGTGATTACCTGATCGAGCGTGCGTTCGTCGAGAAGTAAGCTGTTCAGGTGACGCAGAGCGTCAACGGATGCATTCCCACGCAGAGCGTGGGAACGATCAGCCCCCATTGCCTGCAAAGGCAATGGGGGCTTTTTTATGCCCGAACATTCCCCTGTAGGAGCTGCCGAAGGCTGCGATCTTTTGATCTTGTTTTTAATGGATCAAGATCAAAAGATCGCAGCCTTCGGCAGCTCCTACATTAACCAGAGGTATCAAGCCTCGGCAGGAATAACTTCGAGCACGCGAATCTGCTCAGGCGTCGGGTAATGCCAGCGTACGTCCAGATCCCAGAACTGCGCGCCGTATTCACGCTCTGGCACCGGGGTCTGATATGCCGGACGCGGATCCTGGGCCAGACACTGTTCAATCAACGCAACCAACGGCTCATCAAGGCGCTGAGCGTGTGTGTGCGCTTGTTTCAGTGCTGAGTCCGTCCACTGCACGTCAATCAGCTGCGGTGCTGCACTGGCGATGCTGTTGGAGGCTTCGGGGATGATATCGGCATAGGGCACGTAGGGTTTGACGTCGAGAACCGGCGTGCCGTCGAGCAAATCGATGCCTGAGATGAACAGGCGATTGGCTTCGACCTTGTCCAGTTTCACCACAGACTGACCGATGCCGTTGGGGCGGTGAGTCGCGCGGGTGGCGAACACGCCCATGGACTTGTTGCCACCCAGGCGGGGTGGGCGGACTTTCAGGCGTGGTTTTTCTTCGAGTGCTTGGTGGAACAGGAACAGCAACCAGACGTGACTGACCTGTTCCAGGCCTTGCACGGCGTCACCCTGATCGAACGGCGCCACCAGTTCCAGCACGCCACGGGCGGCGGGAGCCAGTTGCGGCTGGCGCGGGATGGCGAATTTCTCCTTGAAGCAGGAGCGCACGAAGCCGATGGGGGAGACGCTGTAAGTCATGGTTTGCATTCGAAGCGGGGCAGGGTGGGAATGATGCACTAAAGATCAAAAGATCGCAGCCTTCGGCAGCTCCTACAAGGGCGCGTCGATCCCATGTAGGAGCTGCCGAAGGCTGCGATCTTTTAAAGGCTAAACCCACCATCCAACGGAATAATATTCCCGGTCATATAGGCCCCGGCGGTACTCGCCAGACTGATCGCCAACGCCGCCATCTCTTCCTCACGCCCCCAACGCTTCATCGGGATCACCGCTGTGTCCTCCGCCAGCGCCTTTTCATCATTGCCAATATGCTGAGTCATCTTGCTCGGAAACCTTCCCGGTGCGATCACGTTGACATTGATGTGCTGGCTCACCAGCTCCCGCGCCAGAATTCGCGACAATTGGTGCAGGGCAGCCTTACTCGGCCCGTAGGCATACGCCTGTTCACCAAAAGAAGAAATCCCCGCCACCGAACCAATATTGATAATCCGCGCCGGATTCGCCGCTGAGCCTGCCTTGCGCAACAACGGCAGAAACTGCTGGATGCAGGTGAACACCGACGTCACGTTGAGCTGCATGACCTTCTCCCAGCCCTTGACCGGGTAACTCTCCAGCGGCGCGCCCCACGTGGTGCCGGCGTTGTTCACCAGAATATCCAGATGGGTGATTTGCTCGCCCAGACGCGCGGCCAGTTCCTGCACGCCTTCCTCAGTCGCCAGATTCGCTGCCATGCCGTAGCAAGTACCCAAAGCGCTGAGTTCTCCCGCGGTTTGATGACAGGCTTCGGCGTCGCGCGAGCAGACATAGACACGCGCGCCAGCCTCGACGAAGGCTTTGGCGATCATTTTGCCGATACCACGGGTGCCGCCGGTCACCAGAGCGGTGCGGCCTTGCAGGGAGAAATACGGGTGCATGGCGAGTCCTGAGTGCTAGGGATCAATACACCCTAGTCGTCAGCCGCGAGAAGCGGAGCCACTATTTTCGAAAGGAATGGGGGGCCATGCGGCCAGCTTCGAGTGGCAAGCTGCAAGCTACAAGTTAACGCGGTGTGGCAACTTGCAGCTTGTAGCTTGTAGCTGCTGTTTACGCTCTCACGCGCAGCGTGAGCCCTTTGAGGAAGTTGCGCAGCAACTGGTCGCCGCACGGGCGGTAGTTGGTGTGGCCGACCTTGCGGAACAGTGCGCTCAGCTCAGGCTTGGACACCGGAAACTCGGCAGCCTTGAGGATCGCGTGCATGTCGTCTTCTTTCAATTCGAAGGCTACGCGCAGTTTTTTCAGGATGATGTTGTTGGTCACCGGCACTTCGATCGGCTGCGGCGGACGGCTTTCATCCTTGCCACGCTTGAAGATCACCAGACCGTCGAGGAAGTGCGCGATGACTTCGTCCGGGCAGCGTACGAAACCTTCTTCGTCTTCTTCTTTCTTGTCGAGCCAGGTCAGCACGTCAGCGAGCTCTACATCCATGCCGCCGAGCTTGATGATTTCGACAACTTTCTTGTCACTGATGTCGAGCATGTAGCGCACGCTGCGCAATACGTCGTTATGAATCATGTGAGTAATCCTGATAAGCGTTGTGGGCAGCACGCGGGCGCGCTGCCGGAATGTGTGGCGGCAGTGGAAGTCTTAGAACTTCTCTTTGCCGGACAGGTAGCGCCATTGGCCGACCGGGACTTTGCCGATCGAGACGCCGCCGATGCGGATGCGGCGGATGCCGATGACCTTCAGGCCCACCGCTTCGCAGAACTGGGCGATGATCCCCGGCTGCGGGTTTTTCATGGCGAAGCGCAGGCGGTTTTCGTTCTGCCAGCTGGCCTTGACCGGCGGCAGCTCTTTGCCCTTGTGCGTCAGGCCGTGCTGCAAACGGTTGAGGCCGTGGGCGACCATGTCACCTTCGACTTCGACCACGTATTCCTGCTCGATCTTCGCGGCGTCGGCGGTGAGCTTGCGCAGGATTTTCCAGTCCTGGGTGAACACCAGCAGCCCGCTAGCCTTGGCTTGCAGGTCGGCGCTGGCGGTCAGGCGCAGGAAGTGCCCGCGCAACGGGCGTTTGCCATAGCGGTGTTCTTCGCTGAGGGTGTCGATGCTCAGCGATTGCATGGCGCTTTCGACGTCCATGCCGGCCGGCGCGTTGAGCAGGATAGTCACCGGCTCCGGCGCGGTGGCCTGGGCGTCCTTGTCGAGCTCGACCTTCTGGTCGCCGACCTTGAACTGCGGTTCGTCGATGACTTCGCCGTCCACGGTGACCCAGCCGCCCTCGATGAACAGCTCGGCCTCCCGGCGGGAGCAACCGACCAGTTCGATGAGGCGTTTGGAGAGGCGAATCGGGTCAGTCATGACAGGGCCGTAACAAAAAAGGGGTGGGCATTGTACCTGTGTGGCGCCGGTTAAGCCCGGTTCCATTTGTAGGAGCTGCCGAAGGCTGCGATCTTTTGATCTTTAAAAAGCAAAGATCGCAGCCTTCGGCAGCTCCTACAGGGGTACGGTTGTGGGTCAGGCGTGGCTGGAGCGTTGCTGATTTTGCCGCAAACGCATATGCAGCAAGGGATACGGCTGGCCCATGCCATCCACCTCCGAGCGGCCGATCACCTCAAAACCCTGCTTGAAGTAAAACCCCAGTGCCTGCGGGTTCTGTTCGTTGACGTCCAGCTCATCGGCGTTCAAATGCTGCATCGCGTAGTTGAGCAGCTTCTTGCCCAAACCTTGGCCGCGAAAATCGGGATCAATGAACAGCATCTCAATCTTGCCCGCCGCGACACCGGCAAACCCGGTGATGCGCTGGTCGGCGTCCTTGGTGCAGATGAGCATCACCGCATCCAGATAGCGGGTCAGCACCAAATTACGCAGTAGCTCGATATAGCTGTCCGGCAGAAAATCATGGGTGGCGCGAACCGAGGCCTCCCAGACCCGGGTCAGTTCCTGATAATCGCTGAGTTTCGGCGTGTGGATAACCGAGTGGTGACGCATGCCTGTTGGCCTCTTGTTCGTTCAAGGGAGTCCGTCCCCCGATAAACGATAGCCGTAAAAAAGCCCCGCATCTTGGAAAAAGAGCGGGGCTTTTGAATTCAGCGCTATCCCGAATCCCTGTAGGAGCTGACGAGTGAAACGAGGCTGCGATCTTTTGATCTTGTTTATCGAGATCAAGATCAAAAGATCGCAGCCTTCGGCAGCTCCTACAGGGTATGCGGTGTTAGATCTGTTCGGCCCACAGATCGTATTCGTCAGCGTCGGTGACTTTGCACCAGACCTTGTCGCCCGGCTTCAGGTTGCTGCCGTTATCAATAAACACGTTGCCATCGATTTCCGGGGCATCGAAGAAGCAGCGGCCAACTGCGCCTTGCTCGTCGACTTCGTCCACCAGCACTTCAATCTCACGGCCGATGCGCATTTGCAGACGTGCCGAGCTGATCGCTTGCTGGTGGGCCATAAAGCGATCCCAACGATCCTGCTTGACCTCGTCCGGAACGATCTCCAGATCCAGATCGTTGGCCGGAGCGCCTTCTACCGGCGAGTACTGGAAGCAGCCGACGCGGTCGAGCTGCGCTTCGGTCAACCAGTTCAGCAGGTACTGGAAGTCTTCTTCGGTTTCGCCCGGGAAGCCGACGATGAAGGTCGAACGGATGATCAGATCCGGGCAGATTTCGCGCCAGTTCTTGATCCGCGCCAGGGTCTTGTCTTCGAACGCCGGGCGTTTCATCGACTTCAACACTTTCGGGCTGGCGTGCTGGAACGGGATGTCCAGGTACGGCAGGATCTTGCCGGCGGCCATCAGCGGGATCAGCTCGTCAACGTGCGGGTACGGGTAAACGTAGTGCAGACGTACCCAGACACCCAAAGTGCTCAGCGCTTCACAGAGTTCGGTCATGCGGGTTTTCACCGGCGCGCCGTTCCAGAATCCGGTGCGGTATTTCACGTCAACGCCGTAAGCGCTGGTGTCTTGCGAAATAACCAGCAACTCTTTAACGCCGGATTTGACCAGACGTTGAGCTTCGTCGAGCACATCGCCGACCGGACGGCTGACCAGTTTGCCGCGCATCGACGGGATGATGCAGAACGAGCAGCTGTGGTTGCAGCCTTCGGAAATCTTCAGGTAAGCATAGTGACGCGGGGTCAACTTGATGCCTTGCGGCGGCACCAGGTCGATCAGCGGGTTGTGGTCTTTACGCGGCGGCACGACTTCGTGCACGGCGTTGACCACTTGCTCGTACTGCTGCGGGCCGGTCACGGCCAGCACGCTCGGGTGCACGTTGCGGATGTTGCCTTCTTCCACGCCCATGCAGCCGGTGACGATCACCTTGCCGTTTTCCTTGATCGCTTCGCCGATCACTTCCAGCGACTCAGCCTTGGCCGAATCGATGAAACCGCAGGTGTTGACGACTACAACGTCGGCGTCCTGATAGGTGGACACCACGTCATAACCTTCCATGCGCAGCTGGGTCAGGATGCGCTCGGAGTCGACCAGTGCTTTCGGGCAACCCAGAGATACAAAGCCAACCTTTGGATTGGCCGGCGCAGGAGTGGTGGACATGTCTAACCTCGGTATTTTGTGACGCCGCTTGCGCAGTGCGGAAGCCGACGGATGGGCGCTTAGGGTGCGCCTCTGATCAAAAAGTGCGCAATTCTAGCGGCGAGAAGCGCACTTGACCAGCTTTATGCCGGGAAATACGACGAGTGCTGCGCTATGCTTCGCGCCGTTGGGCTTTACCAATTTTTTACAGTCAACAAATCGTCTGTAACAACAGGTAAATCAGCGCATCATGCTGCACGACAAAGCATAGTGCTTCATTGAAAAGAAGCCGGTTCCGGTAAGTCAGGAGTGTTGGATGGGTCAGGCAAGTAGTCATGCGGCAGGCGCCGAGGGTTCGGCAACCAAGCCGCTGAGTATGCTGGTCGCGGCGGTCGGGGTGGTTTACGGCGACATCGGCACGAGCCCGTTGTACACCCTCAAAGAAGTGTTTTCCGGCGGCTACGGTGTGCCCGTCAATCACGACGGCGTGCTGGGCATTCTGTCGTTGATCTTCTGGTCGCTGATCTGGGTGGTTTCGATCAAATACATGATGTTCGTGCTGCGCGCCGACAACCAGGGCGAGGGCGGCATCATGGCGCTCACCGCACTGGCTCGGCGAGCGGCCGGGCATCGCAAAAAGCTGCGTTCATTATTGGTGGTTTGCGGACTGATCGGCGCTGCGCTGTTTTATGGCGACAGCATGATTACCCCGGCGATTTCCGTACTCTCGGCGATTGAAGGTCTGGGGCTGGCATTCGATGGCATTGATCATTGGGTGGTGCCGCTGTCGCTGGTCGTTCTGGTCGGGTTGTTCCTGATCCAGCGCCACGGTACCGCGCGGATCGGCATTCTGTTCGGGCCGATCATGGTCACATGGTTCCTCGTCCTCGGCGCGCTTGGTGTGTATGGCATCAGCCACACCCCAGAAGTGCTGCATGCGATGAACCCGATGTGGGCGGTGAATTTCTTCGTCGTTCATCCGGGCATGGGCGTGGCGATCCTCGGCGCTGTGGTGCTGGCGCTGACCGGTGCCGAAGCGCTATACGCCGACATGGGTCACTTCGGTCGCAAACCGATTGCCCGCGCGTGGTTCATTCTGGTGTTGCCGGCGCTGGTGCTCAACTACTTCGGTCAGGGCGCTTTGCTGCTGGACAACCCGGAAGCGGCGCGTAACCCGTTCTACCTGCTGGCGCCGAGCTGGGCGTTGATTCCGCTGGTCGGTCTGTCGACCATGGCCACGGTAATCGCCTCGCAAGCGGTGATTTCCGGCGCGTTCTCCCTGACCCGTCAGGCGATTCAGCTCGGCTACATTCCGCGCATGTACATCCAGCACACCTCCAGCGCCGAGCAGGGCCAGATTTATATTGGCGCGGTGAACTGGGCGTTGATGGTTGGCGTGGTGTTGTTGGTACTCGGCTTCGAATCGTCTGGCGCACTGGCCTCGGCCTACGGCGTGGCGGTGACGGGCACCATGCTGATGACCACCATTCTGGTGTCGGCGGTGATGCTGCTGCTGTGGAAATGGCCACCAATCCTTGCCGTGCCGGTGTTGATCGGTTTCCTGCTGGTGGACGGTCTGTACTTCGCCGCCAACGTGCCGAAGATCGTGCAGGGCGGTGCATTCCCGGTGATCGCCGGTATCGCGCTGTTCGTGCTGATGACCACCTGGAAACGCGGCAAGCAACTGCTGGTCGATCGCCTCGACGAAGGCGCGCTGCCGCTGCCGATCTTCATCAGCAGCATCCGCGTACAACCACCGCATCGTGTGCAGGGCACCGCGGTGTTCCTCACCGCGCGCTCCGACGCCGTGCCGCATGCGTTGTTGCACAACCTGCTGCACAACCAGGTGTTGCATGAGCAGGTGGTGTTGCTGACGGTGGTCTACGAAGACATCCCGCGCGTACCGCCATCGCGACGTTTCGAGGTTGAAGCGCACGGGGAGGGCTTCTTCCGGGTGATCCTGCACTTCGGCTTCACCGATGAGCCTGACGTGCCGCAAGCGCTGAAGCTGTGTCATCTGGATGATCTGGACTTCAGCCCGATGCGCACCACCTACTTCCTCAGCCGCGAAACGGTGATTGCCTCGAAGCTGGAAGGCATGGCGCGTTGGCGTGAGGCGCTGTTTGCGTTCATGTTGAAGAATGCCAATGGGAACTTGCGGTTCTTCAATCTGCCGCTGAACCGGGTGATTGAGTTGGGGACGCAGGTCGAAATGTAAGTTTGGCCCCATCCGAAAAGCCCCCGTCGGCCTTGTGGCTGGCGGGGGCTTTTTTGTGGGCGGCAACTTCAGATCAAAAGATCGCAGCCTTCGGCAGCTCCTACAGGTTTCGCATTCCATGTAGGAGCTGCCGAAGGCTGCGATCTTTTGATCTTCAAACCTCTACAAGCCTTCAGGTATCTCTGCTTCAGACTCGGTCTTCGTACGCGCAGGTCGCGGGATCAGCGCTTGGATCACGTCATCAATCAAGGCTTTGCCCATCACCGTAAGATAATGCGCAGCCCAGGCATAACGGTCGGTGTCTCTGATGAAGGCAGCGTCTTCTGCGAAGGATTTGGCAAGGGACAGCAGGTCTGAGGATTGGGACAAAGCATCAATGATCGGGATGCCGGAGCGGACGTTGAAGAACGCCTGATCCGAGTTGTGGAGGAAAGGGGTGAAGCCGATGGTTTTAAGATCAGATGGATTGTTCATGTTCAGTTCCCTTGATTTCGAGAGCTGCCGCATCCGATACCAAGCGAATGGGTGGCAGCTGTGCGCAGGTTGGTAAACCGGGGAATCAAGGAAACCGGCACGCCCGAAAGCGTCCCACGCACAGCTGCCATAACACAGGGGCTCGGGCGGGATAACGCCTGAGTCGTGTCGGGTGCGCTGTTGCGCCTTATTCCACCGGGTTACCAAGCCCGATCGCTGAATGGATCAGCGACGTCCGGAGAGTATCCCTTCGAAAAACAGCGCAATAGAGCGGTACAGCGCCCCAACAAGAGTTTCGGAGTTTGCCTACAAGGTCAGTGGGCGTCATCTGATATTGCGAGACCAGAAGTAAACGAAACTAAACGTTGCTGGCGGTTTTGCGGGTATTGGTTCGGCGGAAGATTTGAGTGTGGAGTTGACGATTCGATAATGCCAATCAAGCAGGTGTCCACGTTTTATGGAATGTGGACGCTTGGCGTTTTTAGCCTCCTGAAGAGTCAAGAGATTTGCGAGCCTTGGCACAAAACTGCTGAATCCAGCGCAATTCCCATGTGGGAGCGAGCTTGCTCGCGAAGGCTTAGTGTCAGTCGGCGTATCTGTTGACTGACCCGCCGCTTTCGCGAGCAAGCTCGCTCCCACAGGGATTGTGGCGGCGGCTGGAATGTAAAAAGCCCCCGCAACTGCGAAGTTGCGGGGGCTTTTGTGGGCGTGGCTCAGATCACTCTTCGGCGACCGAGTCCTTGCTCTGACGCTTCTCGATCAAGTCCACCAAGCGCTTGGCCAGCGCCGGGTAGTTCTCGTCGAAGTGGTGGCCGCCGGGCAGTTTCACTGCCTCGCCCACTGCAGTCTTGTCGGTGCAGCCACTTTCATCCGCCTCTTCTTCGCCATAGATGCAGATCACCTTGGCCGGTGGCAACTTGGCCATTTCCGGGCCGGTGGCGGCTTCTTTGCCGGCGTTGCCCAGCCAGCCTTCGACTTCGATTTCGAAGCTGCCGGTGCGGGCGAAGGCGAGCAGGATGATGGCGTCTACGCGTTGCTGCTCGGTGTCCGGCAGGCGGTTATAGATCGCCGGTAGAACGTCGGCGCCGAACGAGTAACCGGTGAGGATGAAGCGCTTGGTGCCCCATTTTTGCCGGTAGTGCTGCATCAGTTCGCTCAGATCCAGTGCGCTTTGCTCCGGGCTCTTGTGCTGCCAGTAGTAGCGCAGGGTGTCGATGCCGACCACCGGGTAGCCGATCTTGGCCATTTCACCGGCCACATCGCGGTCGAGGTCGCGCCAGCCGCCGTCACCGGAGAGGAACAGGGTGACAGTGTCTTTGGCCTGACCGGCCGGCACTTCAACCACCGGAATCGCCAGGCCACCGTTAGCCTTGTCGCCGCCGACGAGGATTTTGCGCAGTTCGTTGTTCAGCACTTGCGGCAGGTTGATGTCGTAATCGCTGATGCTGGTTTCGGCGTTCGGTTGATCGCGCACGAAGCCTGCGCTGGCGTCGTCCGGGTTGTCGTTCCACGCTGCCAGCCAGTGGCCGTGGGCAGCGGATTTCGGCAGCAGGTGGGTGCAGCCACCTTTTTCCAGTGCCAGGTCGACGGAAATGGCCTGGGCCTTGTCATCTTTCTGTTCCGCCAGCCAGCGCCAGGCCAGCACCGCGCCAGGGCCGATGCCGCTGACCAGAGTGGCCGGGCCGTTCAGCTCGCGCAGGCCGGTTTGCAGGGCGCGGCTTTGTTGCAGGCAGTCCTTGGGCAGAATCACCTGAACGATCTGCGCCGAGGCACTGCGGCTCAGGGTGGTCAGTTGATTGTCGGTCAGCTTCTGGTCGCTATTGACCGCCACCAGCACCTGCGCCTTGGGCTTGGTGCCGGGGATGATGCGGGTCAACACGGTGCCGTCGGCTGCCGTAATGGGTTCGAGCGTCGGTTCCGGTGCAGGGCGTTTGAGGTACCAGTAACCGCCGCCGGCAATCACGGCCAGCACAATCAGTGCGGCCAGGATGTACTTCAGGGAGCGTTGAATCATCAGCGTTTCACCAATCCAGTCAAGCCGCCCGCGATCAGGGCAGCAGTGTCGGCCAGCGCCACCAACGGATCGAGTCCGGCGGGCACGGCCATATAACGGGGTTCCCAGTCAGGCTGGAACTTGTCTTTGAAGCGGCGCAAGCCTTGGAAGTTGTACAGCTGCTCACCACGGCGGAATACCATCGAGCCCAGACGCTGGGTCAGCGGTGCACCACGGCGGGGTTGCAACCCCGACAACGGCACCATGCCCAGGCTGAAACGCGCGTATCCGTGACTCTTATAATGTTGAATCAGGCCGACCATCATGAATTCCATGGTCAACTTCGGCGCATCCGGGTGCGCGCGCATCAGGTCGAGACTGGCCAGATCATGGCTGAATGTCTCAAGCAGGTTGGCGAACGCCACCGGGCGGCCTTCGAAGCGAATCACCGCGATGCGGAAATGCTTCAGGTATTCGTCGCTGAAACGGCCGAGGGAGAAACCTTTCTCGCGCACGTTCTTGCCGGTCAGCCAGGCATCGGAAATCACTTTCAGCTCATCCATCGGCGCCTGGCCCGGCTCGTGGATCTCCAGCGACAGACCGTCGCGGGTGCCTCGGTTCCAGGTGTAACGCAGATCCTTCATCTCTTTGCCCTTGGCTTCCAGGTCAAAGCGATGCAGATCGACGCGGGCTTCTTCGCCAAGCTTGATCGCGGTCAGGCCGATGTCCATGTAGTACGGCAGGTTCTCCGCGCGTACCTGATAGAACACCGGGCGCGCATGGTAAATGTCGCAGAGGTCGCGGAACTGCCAAATCATTTCTGCGCGTTGCTGGCCGGGGCCGATCGGGTCGTACAGCGCCACCAGGCTGCGGCCACGACGGGCGTACATCAGAAACGCCTCGTCGTTGGGGTGGAACAACAACGCCTTGTCACCGGTCAGCGCGAGGCCGCCGTCGGGTTGCGAAGAGGCCATCAAAATCTTCGAGGCGCGCTCCAGCTCATCCGGCGTCGGCAAGTGAATCACCGGGCGCGCAGTTCGCAGCAGCCAGGTCAGAGCGATCACCAGCAACAATACCGCAGCGCCAAGCAGCGAACGCAGTCCGCGAGGGGCATCAGCGTCGAGGGTGAACTGCCACCACAACTGATGGCTGTAAGGCACATCCTGATAGGCGAACAGCAGCAGCCAGGTCGATGCACCGAGAACGCACAGGCTGGCGACCAGATACAGCGGCGAGAAGGGCAGTTCGGTCAGGCGACTCGGGCGATAGAACGAGCGACGGAAAACCCCCAGCAACGCGGCGGTGAGGGTCATCAGTGTGGCTTCTTCCCAGTCGAAGCCTTTAAGCAGCGAGAGCAGGGCGCCGACCAGCAACAGAATGGTGGTCAGCATCCATGCTGCCGACAGGCGACGGCGCAGACCTTGGGCGAGCATCAGACACAACACGCCAATCAGGCTGGCGCCGAAGTGCGAAGCGTCGACCAGACGATGTGGAATCAGAAAACCAATGTGCTCCAGGCGTGTATCGATTTCAGGAGTGGCGCCAGAAAACAGCAGCACCACACCCGATAAGAACACCAGCACTGCAAGGATCGGCGCGGCCAGACCCGAGGCAGCGCGCATCGTTTGCGATTGGAACAGGCGCTGACCTTCGTTGATCAGCAGCACTACGCAAGCCACCAGCAACGGCAGCACCACGTAGATCAGGCGATACAGCAGCAGGGCTGCGGCCAGTGGTGCGGCGCCGAGTTTGTCGGCAAACGCTGCCAGCAGAATCGCTTCGAACACGCCAACGCCGCCCGGCACATGGCTGAGCACGCCAGCGGCAAGGGCGAGCAGATACACCAGCAGGAACGCGCCAAACGGCGGCGCTTCGGGCAGCAGCAGATACAGCACGGTCGCGGCGGCAGCGACGTCGAGTGCGGTGATAATCAGTTGCAGGAAAGTCAGACGTCGACCCGGCAGACGCAAGGTGCGGCGACCGACCCGAACCAGCAAGTTATCGCGCAACGGCTGCTCTGGCAGACGCCGACGATAGATGCCGATCGCCAGCACCGCGCCAAGCAACAGCACGACAGCGGCAACTGTGCCCAGCAAACCTTCGGACAGGCCGAGTGCCGCAGAGGCAGCGGGCAGGTCACTCAGCGTCGCCAGCGCAGCCAGTGGCGGCAGCGCGCAACCCAGCGACAGGCTGGCGAACAGGGTCATGTGCGCGACTTCCGCCGCCCCCAGACCATGCCGTGCATATAAACGATAGCGAACCGAGCCGCCGGACAGCAGCGACAGGCCAATGGCGTTGCCAATCGCAAACGCGGTGAACCCGCCCATCGCCAGAGTACGCGGCGGCAAGGTCACGCCGGCATAGCGGCTGGCCGACCATTCATAGCCCAGCAGAATAATGAAGCCGACCACCGTCGCACCGAAAGCGCCGAGCAGGGCGGGTTTCGGTACCTCGAGAATCGAGTCGTGCAGAGCGTCGAGATCAAGCTCGGCCAATAGATGGCGACAGGCAATCAGCGCAATGGCGAACAGCAGCAACGTCACCGCCAGACCAATCGGTTGGCGATATTTGCTCAAACGATCCAGCAAGCGCAAACGCTCTGGCTTGATCGGATGTTCCGCTGTGACGGTGTCTTGTGGATCAGACGAGTTGGCGCGCATCAATCACCTCTTGGATTGTGCGCGACAGGATGGAGGTATCCAGCCAAGTTACCAATCCCTGTAGAAAAAAATAATCACAAAATACTACGCCTCTCACCGGGTATCGGCGAGGGCAGTTCCTGGATTGCAGACGTCGTGCCTGCGACACAAGCATAGTCGCAAGTCGGCGAGTCTGAAGATCCCAAGCGTTCACTGCACGGTGACAGATCATTGTTGCGAAAGGACTTTTTCAACAGATACAAAAAAGGCCACTCTTTCGAGTAGCCTTTTTTGATGTTTGGTTGCGGGAGCCGGATTTGAACCGACGACCTTCGGGTTATGAGCCCGACGAGCTACCAGACTGCTCCATCCCGCGTCTGTGTGTCGGCATTCTACAGAGGAACGCGGGGGTGTCAACCCGCAATCTGGATAAAATCTGTTGAGGTTCAATCGGTTAGCGCTTTTTGCAGTGCCTGAAAAGGCGTGCAGGGCAGGTGGGACAAGGGTTTCAGCTCTATCGAAGGGCGTCTTCCGATTGAGAAAATAAATTCATAGGCCTTTTCCTACGCCTGGAAAAGAACATTCTTACCACTGGTGCTATATACAGGTGTCAGTGAGATACTGCCGATCCGGCTCGCCATGTTTCCTTTTCTGTCATGACTCAGCGAAAAATCATCCACGTCGACTGTGACTGTTTCTACGCCGCCATCGAGATGCGTGATGACCCGAACCTCGCCGGCAAGCCTTTGGCGGTGGGCGGTTCGGCGGATCGGCGCGGTGTCATCGCCACCTGCAACTACGAGGCGCGGGCCTATGGCGTACGTTCGGCGATGTCGTCGGGGCATGCCTTGAAGCTGTGCCCGGATCTGACCATCGTCAAGCCGCGTATGGACGCCTATCGCGAAGCCTCGAAAGAAATCCATGTGATTTTCAGCGATTACACCGACCTGATCGAACCGCTGTCGCTGGATGAGGCTTATCTGGATGTCTCGGACAGTGCGCATTTCGGCGGCAGCGCCACGCGTATTGCTCAAGACATCCGTCGACGCGTCTCCAATCAACTGCATATCACCGTGTCTGCCGGTGTGGCGCCGAACAAGTTTCTGGCAAAGATCGCCAGCGACTGGAAAAAACCCAATGGTTTGTTCGTGATCACCCCGGATCAGGTCGAGGACTTCGTCAGCGGTTTGCCGGTGAGCAAGCTGCACGGCGTCGGCAAGGTCACCGCCGACAAGCTGGGCAGGCTCGGCATCGTCGACTGCTCGCAATTGCGCGAGTGGGACAAGTTGGCGCTGGTGCGCGAATTCGGCAGTTTCGGCGAGCGAATGTGGAGCCTGGCGCGTGGGATTGATGATCGTCTGGTGCACAACGACAGTCGGCGCCAGTCAATCAGCGTGGAAAATACCTACGACGTTGATCTGCCGGATCTGCGCAGTTGCCTCGACAAGTTGCCTGAGCTGCTGGAAACCCTGAAAACCCGCATGGCACGGATCGACAGCAGTTATCGACCGGGCAAGCCGTTCGTCAAAGTGAAGTTTCATGACTTTACCCAGACCACGCTGGAGCAGGCCGGGGCAGGGCGGGATTTGGGCAGTTATCAGTTGATGCTGACGCAGGCGTTCAATCGCGGCGGGAAACCGGTGCGGTTGTTGGGGGTTGGGGTGAGGCTGGAGGATTTGCGCGGTGGGTTTGAGCAGATGGAGTTGTTTGAGCGGTAAAAGTCAAAAGATCGCAGCCTTCGGCAGCTCCTACAGGAGAACGCGTTCCAATGTAGGAGCTGCCGAAGGCTGCGATCTTTTATGAGGCGTTAATTCGGGCCGGGATCAGCCACCAACCGCCCCGCATCCTTGGTCAGCGACTTGAGAAACTCAGTCTGCAACTCAGGATCGTTACGCGTCAGTTCGATCAGGCTTTGTTCCAGTTCGCTGGCTTCTTCTTCCAGACCCAGTTCCGACAGACGTTTGACCCGGTGTACCCACTGGCTCACTTCGTCGTCTTCCAGGTCGTCGTAAATCAAGCCGTGCGCTTCGAGCAACTTGCCACGCAAGTGGCTGCTGATCGCCAGGGACGAGTCGGAATGCACGTCATCCTTGGCGTCCTCGACACTGATCTGCAGTTTGCCGACGTAATTGAGGTCATGCTCAGCGAATGGACTGTCGAGCAGGTTCACACGCAGCACGCCGTTGCGGTCGGTGGTCATGTCGAAGGTCTGTTTGCCAGCCTTGACCTGCACCGGCCGCTCGCTCCACGGCAGGCTCGAATACTCCGTGCGCTTGTCGCGCTGGACTTCATCGATACCGGCCAGGTTCTGCTGTGCACGGCCGTTGGACTGCACGTTCATGAACGGGTTGAGCCCGGCAAAACCGTAACTCAGCCAATCCTTGGTGACGCTGTCCGGCAGATTGCCGAGGGCAAACACGTTGACCACGTTGGCGCCGACACCACCGACCACCGCCACCACGCCCAGCGGAATCTCGTAGACCTCGCGCCAAGGCTGGTAAGGCGTGTAGCGATCGTAACGACGTGTCACTTCGAACTCGGTGACTTCAAAAGTCTTCTGTTCGTTGATCTTCACGCGTCGCTGCGGCAGCTCAAGCTCCTTAGGCTCACCGACATCAATCTGCAGGCTGTGGTCGAGCAACTTTCGCTCGACCCGCTCTTCGTGCTCGCTGCGCTGTGACATGTGATTGGCACAGCCGCTGACCAGCAGGGCACCGCACAGGGCGGTGCCACCGAGGCCTAAGGTGTTTCGCTTGAACATGACGTCTCTATCTGGTTTCAGCGGCGGATACGGGCCTGAAGGAAGGACAGTACGTCGGCGACCGGCAGTGCTTGCGCTTCGCCTTCGGTACGACTCTTGTATTCCAGGTTACCTTCGGCGAGGCCGCGGTCGCTGACCACGATCCGGTGAGGAATGCCGATCAGCTCCATGTCCGCGAACTTGATGCCCGGGCTGGTTTTCTTGTCGCGATCATCCAGCAGCACTTCGAAGCCGGCCGCCGTCAGTTCGGCGTACAGCTTGTCGGTGGCTTCGCGCACCTGCTCGGTTTCATAACGCAGCGGTACCAGCGCGATCTGGAACGGCGCCAGGGTGTCGCTCCAGATGATGCCGTTGGCGTCGTTGTTCTGCTCGATGGCCGCCGCCACCACGCGGGAAACGCCGATGCCGTAGCAACCCATTTCCAGCGTGACTGGCTTGCCGTTTTCGCCCAGCACTTCGCACTTCATCGCTTTGCTGTACTTGTTGCCCAGCTGGAAGATGTGCCCGACTTCGATGCCGCGTTTGATTTCCAGCGTGCCTTTGCCGTCCGGGCTTGGATCGCCGGCGACCACGTTACGCAGGTCAGCCACGGTCGGAACCGGCAGATCGCGCTCCCAGTTCACGCCGAAGTAGTGCTTGTCGTCGATGTTCGCGCCGATGCCGAAGTCGCTCATCAGTTCGACCGAGCGGTCGATGATGATTGGCAGCGGCAGGTTCAGCGGGCCGAGCGAACCGGCGCCGGCGCCAATGGCGTCACGCAGTTCGGCATCGGTGGCCATGACCAGCGGGTTGGCCACGCCAGCTTGCTGGGCAGCCTTGATTTCGTTGAGTTCGTGGTCGCCACGAATCACCAGCGCGATCAGCTTGCCTTCTTCTTCGGCGCGCACGATCAGGGTCTTGATGGTCTTTTCAATCGGCAGATTGAATTTCTCCACCAGCGCCGCGATGGTTTTGGTGTCTGGCGTATCGACCAGACGCAACTCTTCGGTCGCAGCAGCGCGCGAGGTTTCGCGCGGCACGGCTTCGGCTTTTTCGATGTTCGCTGCGTAGTCGGAACCGTTGCTGAAAACGATGTCGTCTTCGCCGGACTCGGCCAGTACGTGGAATTCGTGCGAACCCGCGCCACCGATCGAACCGTTGTCGGCTTCCACCGGACGGAATTTCAGACCCAGACGCGTGAAGATGTTGCAGTAGGCTTCATGCATGCGGTCGTAGGTGATCTGCAGCGATGCCTGATCCGCGTGGAAGGAGTAGGAGTCCTTCATGATGAATTCGCGGCCACGCATCAAACCGAAGCGTGGACGGATTTCGTCACGGAATTTGGTCTGGATCTGGTACAGGTTGATTGGCAGCTGTTTGTAGCTGCTCAACTCGTTGCGCATCAGATCGGTGATCACTTCTTCGTGGGTCGGGCCCGCGCAGAAATCACGACCGTGGCGGTCTTTGATGCGCAGCAGCTCAGGGCCGTATTCTTCCCAGCGCCCCGATTCCTGCCACAGCTCGGCCGGTTGGGTGCTCGGCATCAACACTTCCAGAGAGCCGGCAGCGTTCATTTCTTCACGAACGATGGCTTCAACCTTGCGCATCACTCGCAAGCCCATCGGCAGCCAGGTGTACAGGCCCGAGGCGAGTTTGCGGATCATGCCGGCGCGCAGCATCAGCTGGTGGCTGATCACGACCGCGTCGGAAGGCGTTTCTTTCTGTGTGGCGAGCAAAAATTGACTGGTGCGCATGGTTGGCCGTTGTCGGTTGCTATGACTGGAAATGACGGAGCAGTGTACCGGCGACTTTTGCTGACGTACAGGCGTGTGGCCGGTGGAGGAGTTCAACGGCGGGATTCCTCCCGCCATTGACGAAATGTCTTACGACTCTTCCGCGACGGGCGTCGGGACGGGCTCGGGCGTAGGTGTCGGGCCTTCGCGGCGACTTTCCTGGAACCAGTGCAGAGCGATCAGCACCAGCGTCGGCACACCGAGCAACGCGGTGATCAGGAAGAAGTTGTGGTAACCGAACTTCTCCACCATCACCCCGGAATAGCCGCCGATCAGGCGCGGCAGCAGGAGCATGATCGAGCTGAGCAGGGCGTATTGCGTCGCGGAGAACTTCAGGTTGGTCAGGCTCGACAGGTAGGCGACAAACGCCGATGTCGCCAGCCCCGAACTGAAGTTGTCGAGGGAAATGGTCACCACCAGCATCTTCAGGTTCGGGCCCATGTCGGCGAGCATCAGGAACAGCAGGTTGGTGCCTGCCGAAGCTGCGCCGCCGATCAGCAGAATCGGCAGAATGCCGAAACGCACGATCAACAAGCCGCCCATGCCGGCGCCGACGAGGGTCATGATCAGGCCGAAAATCTTGCTGACGCTGGCGATCTGATCCTTGGTGAAGCCCTGATCGATGTAGAACACGTTGGCCATTACGCCCATGACCGTGTCGGACATCCGGTAGGTCGCGATCAAACCGAGCAACAGCAGTGCCTGCCAGCGATAACGCAGGATGAAGTCGTTGACCGGCGTCAGCACCGGCGCCAGGCCACGGCGACCCATGGTCGACAGGCACAGACCGGTCAGCAGCGTATAGAGGATGGCGCGCAGGAAGGCGCGGTCTTCGAGCAGCAGATCGAGCGGGCTCATGCTGCCGAACAGCACGCTGGCGAAATCGGTGTTGTACAGCTGGGTAAACATCGCCGGCACCGACACGAGCAAGACGATCAGTACGAACACCGACATCAGTTGATGCATGAATGTATAGCGCCCGGCCTGCAATTGCGTACGCAGTGGCACGGGCGGTTCGCGCATGAACAGCGTAGTGAGCAGGGCAGGGATCATCAGCGCGCCGAACAACACATAAGTGCCGGTCCACGCCGAGTGCTTGTAGTTGAAACCGGTAGAGCCGAAGCCTTCGGCGAAAAACAATGCGCCGGCGGTGGCGAGCAGGGCGGCGACGCGGTAGCCGGACATGTAGCTGGCGGCGAGTGCAGCCTGACGATTGTCGTCGGCGATTTCCAGTCGATAGGCGTCGACCGCAATGTCTTGGGTAGCGGAAGCGAAGGCGACGACCACGGCAATCGCGATCAACCAGGACAGGTGCTTCTGCGGATCACAGAAACCCATGCCGATCAGGCCAAGGATCACCAGGACTTGTGATAGCACCAGCCACGAGCGGCGTCGGCCAAGCTTGCCGAGCAACGGCAGGCGCCATTGGTCGAGCAGCGGTGACCAGACCCATTTGAACGCATAGGCCAGGCCGATGAGGCTTGCGTAGCCAATCGTTTCACGGGCTACGCCCGCTTCGCGTAGCCAGACGGAAAGCGTTGAAAACACCAGCATGTACGGCAGGCCGGCGGCGAAACCGAGCAACAACAGCACGAGCGTCGAAGGACTGGCATAAGCAGCTAGCGCGGCGCGCCAGGTTTTACGGGGCATGGGCTGAAGTCTGCCTCAAGATTGCGAAAACAAAGCGCGCACTCTAACCGCTGTGCTCTACCGGACGCCAGCCATGGCGCTGAATATCCACACGATTATTCTGGACGGTGATGCCTTCCACGCGCAAACGCGCCCGTTGTTCATCGCCCGACGGGCTGCCCACCGGCAAACTGATACGACCGCCGGCGCCCAAGACACGGTGCCAGGGCAGTTTGGTATCACCAGGCAACTGACTCAATACGCGGCCGACCCAGCGGGCGGCGCGCCCCAACCCGGCCAGTTCGGCTAACTGACCATAGCTGACGACTTTGCCTTCGGGCACTTGGGCGAGTGTCGAGTAGAGCGCCGTGCGTCGGATTTGCGCTTCGCTGTCCCCTTCGGGGTTCGGGTCTGTCACGTACGGAGTTCCTGAACTTGATCGTATCGAGGCCCTAAGCGTAATCCCTCGTCGTGCAGTTGAGAAATGAACTCAATAGAAATAGTCCGGTCAGTCCTTGTCAGGGTCTTATTCCTACGGATAATGCCCACCTTTTTTCGCAAACTTGAGCCCTCGATTCGCTTATGTTGTCCAGAACCTTGCTGTGCCTTGCTGTTTTCAGTGCGTCCACGCCCCTGCTTGCCGACACCGTCTGGTTGAAGAACGGTGACAAGTTGAGCGGCACCATTTCCCTGTTCGACGGCGGCAAACTGTTGATTCAGACCAAGTACGCCGGAGCAGTCACGATCGATTGGAAAGAGGTCAAGACCCTTGAGAGCGATCAGCACCTGTTGGTCAAACAGGATGCCTACACCGGCGAGGTCTCCAAGTCGCTGACGGCAGCGGAAGACGGCAAGGTCACCCTGGCCAACGGCGAGGCGCCAAAAACTGTCGAGCTGGCGAGCATTCAGCAGATTCTCAAGCCGAAACCGGTGGTCGAGGATCTGGTGTGGAAGGGCAATGTCGACCTGGCAATGGATTATCAGCGCGCGGAAAAAGACACCGACGATTACGACATCGATTTCAAAACCACCGCGCGCCACGGTCGCTGGCGTCACACCGCCGAGGGCGAGTACAACCGCGAAGTGCAGGACGACGAAGTCACCACCAACAACTGGCGCGCGGAATACTCCCTCGATCGCTTCCTGACCGATAAGTGGTTCTGGCAGGGGCGCCTGAATTACAAGCGCGACCATGTTGAAGACCTTTCGCGCCAGCGCGTTGTCGGTACCGGTCCGGGTTACCAGTTCTGGGATGACGAGTTGGGCGCGTTCTCGCTCGGTTCGCTGCTCAACCGTACCGATTACGAATACAGCGATGGCGGCAAGGACAACTTCTATTCGGTCGCGATGAAGTGGGATTACAACCGTTACCTGATCGGCAAGAAGGTCGAGTTCTTCACCAATGGCGAGTTTGGCAAGCCGTTGTCGGGTGTCGCGGATTACGCGCTGGATGCAGAGATGGGCCTGCGCTACAAGGTTACTGAATGGGCGTCTCTGAATTTGAAAGCTGAGCGCGACATTATCAGTGGTACCGATGATGCGGATTTGAGCAAGACCCGCTATACCGCTGGGTTTGGCGTGGCCTGGTAACGTTTAAAGCAAAAGATCGCAGCCTTCGGCAGCTCCTGCACGGATTGTGTGGGGCTGCTGAAGGCTGCGATCTTTTTTTGCGCCTGAAAAACAGACACCCACAAAAAAGCCCCGCTTTTAAGGGCGGGGCTCTTTTCTAAAGAAGCTACAAGTTAGATAACTTGTACTTCCTCAGCTTGCATGCCTTTCTGACCGCGGGTAGCGATGAAAGAAACCTGTTGGCCTTCTTTCAGGCTTTTGAAGCCGTCGGATTGGATAGCTTTGAAGTGAACGAACAGGTCGTCACCGGATTGTGGAGTGATGAAGCCGAAGCCTTATTCATCGTTGAACCACTTAACGGTACCGGTTTC
>NZ_JBIVMX010000030.1:0-68317 GCF_044753305.1 Pseudomonas sp. NPDC088429
TTTGAGTCGTCGGGTCTGCGCCTCGACCACGCATTTTGCCGCGCTGAAGAAACAAGCGTCGAGCCTAGAACAACAAGGCCATTGGCTGGCCTGCCACGAACATTTGTCCGCGATGCCGGAAGGGCTGCCATCCCCTTAGCCAAAACAGGTGACGCTCACGAACGATGAGCGCGCCTTTGTGATCGGAGCAGATCATGAATAACAACAACAACGAAAAAAGCCTTAGCAGCATTGAAACAAACGGGGTCGAACAGATCCCGGATCATGAGCGCGACGCCCGACCCAGCGACCTGTTTCGCTTGATCTTCGGCGGCGCCAATACCTTCGCCACCGCCGTACTCGGCAGTTTCCCGGTGCTGTTCGGTCTGTCTTTTCAGGCCGGCGTCTGGGCGATCGTGCTGGGCGTGGTGGTCGGTGCGCTGATCCTTGCGCCGATGGGCCTGTTCGGCCCGCTCAACGGCACCAACAATGCCGTGTCATCGGGTGCGCATTTCGGTGTGCACGGGCGGATCGTCGGCTCGTTCCTGTCGTTGTTGACGGCGATCGCGTTCTTCTCACTGTCGGTGTGGAGTTCGGGTGACGCGCTGGTCGGTGGTGCCAAACGTCTGATCGGCCTGCCGGAAACCGACCTGACCCTGGGTCTGGCCTACGGCTTGTTCGCGTTGCTGGTGCTCACCGTGTGCATTTACGGCTTCCGCATCATGCTGTGGGTCAACCGCATTGCGGTGTGGGCCGCGAGTCTGTTGTTCCTGCTCGGCATTTTCGCCTTTGCCCCCGCCTTCGACAGCCAGTACGCCGGCAGCGTGGCCCTCGGTCAGGCAGGTTTCTGGGCGGCGTTTATCGGCGCCGCGCTGGTAGCGATGAGCAACCCGATTTCCTTCGGCGCCTTCCTCGGCGACTGGTCACGCTACATCCCGCGCACAACCCCGAAAGCCCGGATCATGCTGGCGGTGATCGCGGCACAGTTGGCAACCCTGATTCCGTTTTTGTTCGGCCTGACCACCGCGACCATCGTCGCGATCAAGGCGCCGGACTACATCGCGGCGAACAACTATGTCGGTGGTTTGCTGGCGGTGTCGCCGAGCTGGTTCTTCCTGCCGGTGTGCCTGATTGCCGTGATCGGCGGCATGTCCACCGGCACCACCTCGCTGTATGGCACCGGGCTGGACATGTCCAGCGTGTTCCCGCGCGTGCTGTCGCGGGTGAAAGCGACGCTGTTGATCGGCGTGCTGTCGATTGCCTTCATCTTCATCGGTCGCTTTGCGGCGAACCTGGTGCAGAGCGTGTCGACCTTCGCCGTGCTGATCATCACCTGCACCACGCCATGGATGGTGATCATGATCATCGGCCTGTTGGTACGTCGCGGTTTCTACTGCCCGGATGACCTGCAAGTGTTCACGCGCGGCGAACAGGGCGGACGCTACTGGTTCAACCACGGCTGGAACTGGCGCGGTCTGGGCGCATGGATCCCGAGCGCGGCGGTCGGCCTGTGCTTCGTCAACCTGCCGGGGCAGTTCGTTGGCCCGCTGGGCGAAATGGCCGGCGGCATCGACATCAGCTTGCCGGTGACCCTGGGCCTGGCTTCGGTGGTGTACCTGACGCTGCTGAGCCTGTTCCCGGAACCGCGGGAAGTGTTCGGCCCGAAGGATGCACGGAGCCAAGGCGCGGAGTCGCCGGTTAAAGCGGCAATGCGACAAGCCGCCTGATTTACGCATGAACCGTAGGAGCAAGGCTTGCCCGCGAAGAACGATAACGCGGTCAGCCTGCTTGACCCTGGCGCGCCCATCGCGGGCAAGCCTTGCTCCTACAGGTTTGGTTTTTGTTTCACCATAAAAAAGACAATCGGAGACACGCCATCATGGCTTTGGATTTATTCGTCGTCCTCATCTACGCAGCCGGCATGCTTTTGCTCGGCTATTTCGGCATGCGCAAGGCCAAAACCAACGAGGACTTTCTGGTCGCCGGTCGTAACCTCGGCCCAAGCCTGTACATGGGCACCATGGCCGCTACCGTGCTCGGTGGTGCGTCCACCGTCGGCACCGTTCGCCTTGGCTACGTGCATGGCATCTCCGGTTTCTGGCTGTGCGCCGCGCTGGGTTGCGGGATTCTCGCGCTGAACCTGTTTCTGGCCAAACCGCTGCTGAAGCTGAAGATCTACACCGTTACCCAAGTGCTGGAAAAGCGCTACAACCCGATGGCTCGCTCGGCCTCCGCGCTGATCATGCTGGCCTACGCATTGATGATCGGCGTGACCTCGATCCTCGCGATCGGCACCGTCCTGCAAGTGCTGTTTGACCTGCCATTCTGGGTTTCGGTACTCGTCGGTGGTGGCGTGGTGGTGATCTACTCGGCGATCGGCGGCATGTGGTCGCTGACCCTGACCGACATCGTCCAGTTCATCATCAAGACCGTCGGCCTGATGTTCATCCTGTTGCCGATCTGCCTGTACCGCGTTGGCGGTTGGGACGAGCTGGTACTGAAGTTGCCGGCTACCGCGTTCAACTTCACCACGATCGGTTGGGACACGATCATCACCTACTTCATGATCTACTTCTTCGGCATCCTGATCGGTCAGGACATCTGGCAACGGGTTTTCACCGTCAAAAACGAAAAAGTCGCCAAGTACGCCGGCAGCGCCGCCGGCATCTACTGCATCATCTACGGCCTGGCCTGCGCCCTGATCGGCATGGCGGCACACGTGCTGATTCCTGATCTGTCCAACGTCAACAACGCCTTCGCCGCCATCGTCAAACTGTCGCTGCCGGACGGCATCCGGGGTCTGGTGATCGCTGCCGCACTGGCCGCCATGATGTCTACCGCCAGCGCCGGCCTGCTCGCCGCTGCCACCACCATCACCGAAGACCTGCTGCCGAAACTGCGCGGCGGTAAACAGTCGAGCCTGGGCATCAACCGCCTGTTCACCCTGCTGACCGGTGTTGTGGTGCTGGGTATCGCTCTGGTGGTGAACGATGTGATCAGCGCGCTGACCCTCGCTTACAACCTGTTGGTCGGCGGCATGTTGATCCCGCTGATCGGGGCGATCTTCTGGAAACGCGCAACCACTGCCGGCGCGATTGCCAGTATGGGTCTGGGTTTCGCCACCGCCCTGTTGTTCATGATCAAGGACGGCCTCGATGCCAACACGCCGATCTACTACAGCCTGGCTGTGGGCCTGATCAGTTTCGTGGTGGTCAGCCTGGTCTCCCCTCGCCCGGCTACCGTGGCGAGCGCGATCTAAGCTTGATGTAACGACTTGATGCTTTCTTCGACGGGTGTGGCGTCGGTTGCCACACCCGTTTTTTTCGTCTGTAGAAAAGTGCTGATGAAGATGCTTCACTCAAGCAGAACAACGACTAGAAAATTCTGCCATGAGAAGAGCTGCCGTGCGTGCCGCCGTGCACCGGTTCATCCGCCGTTTGCTGGAGAACCGTGATTTCAACGACCACACCAGCCTTGTGCAATTGGGGTTGGAAAAAGCCGATATCGAGGATCTGATTTTTCATCTGGAAGATGAATTCGGACTGACGGCCTTCACCGCCGAAGAAGACCGCATGCTCAAGACCGCGAAGACTGCGAATGACTTGAGCCGGTTCTTGCTTGAAATTGGCCGGCATTGAAAGCAAAAGATCGCAGCCTGCGGCAGCTCCTACACTGATCCATGTAGGAGCTGCCGAAGGCTGCGATCTCTTGATCCTTAAAGAGGCACTTACCGCCGGCGCGGCTGGCGGCGACGCTGCTCGTCATCGGTGCGGATCGGGACAGGTTGCAGAGGCGGTTCGATCAAGCCGAGGGCAACACCCAAGTCGTGCAGCCAGTTTTGAATTTTCTCTTTCATCGTCATGCCCCCTTCAGGGTGGTGCTGAGCGGCCGGAATTCTGAGGCCGCTTCGCACTGATAATAGTCCGAAGTCCTACGCAATGCTCGGCGAAATCCGCAATGATCTGTTACTGAATGGAACAGAATCTGCAGCCATTGGTTCAAGCCGTTTCTCGCACATCCGCCGAAGCCGCGGGATAGACAGCCTGCAGCACTTCTATCCACGCATTCGGATCGGCCCCGACCCTGCCTTTGGCCCCATGAGCCATGTTGTCGCACCCCCTGAATGCTCGGCCAGCGGCTACTGACCCAGCGCTTTGCGCAAACGCCGACGCACCCACTGTTCGGCGCTGACGAAGGTGATGCCGAGTAACACCAGCACGGCGCCGATGATGAAGTTCAGGCTCAGCTCTTCGCCGAGCAGAATCACGCCGAAGGTCACGCCGAACAGCGGCGTCATAAACGAAAACACCGCCAGATTGGCCGCCAGATATCGACGCAACAGCCAGAACCACACCAGATAACTGAAGAACGACACCACCAGCCCTTGGAACAGCACACTGGCCACCGCCACCGTGGTCAGGTTGACGTGAGTGATCTGGCCGCTGAACAGCGCAATCAACAGCAGGCCGACGAAACCGACCATCAATTGATAGAACAGGGTCAACGTCACAGGCGCGTCAGACAGACGCGAGGCACGCACGACCACGGTGGTCGCGCCCCAGCAGGCACCGGCCAGAATCCCGAAGAAGTCACCGAGCAGCATGTTCCGGTCGAGGTTGTCCCACGACACGCCGCCGGCGAAGGCAATCGCGATGCCGAGAAACGCCAACAGAATCCCCAGCCACTGCAGCGGCCGCAAACGCTCGCTCGCCAGCAGAAAATGCACGCCCAACGCGGTGAAGATCGGCGCGGTGTAGAGGAATACCGACATGTGCGCGGCGGTGGTCAGTTGCAGGCCTTCGGAGATAAAAAAGAATTCCAGACCGAACAACGCACCGGCGAGCAAACCGCCGCGCCAGGTGTTGCCGACCTGATCCCAACCGCCCTTCCAGCAGATCAACAATCCTACAAGCAACGCAGAAATGCCTGACCGCCCCGCCGCCTGCATCACCGGCGCGATGTCGGGCGCGGCCCATTTGATCATGACTTGCTGCACGCCCCAGATCAGGCACAGGCCGATCATCACTTGCAGGGCAAACCGGTCGGCATTGCGCCGCTCGACACTCACCGCAACACCTCGAACACACACAACATGGCAGGCCATCCAATGGTCAGAAAACAGTGCTTGGGATTATCAATGAGTCGGGCGCAAAAAGCCGTCTGGAAAAGACATTTGTTTCTTCTGCAGCGTCAGCGGTGAATGGCCGTCGGCTGCGCCGCCCTTCGCGAGCAAGCCCGCTCCCACAATGGCAACGCATTCCAAATGTGGGAGCGAGCCCGCTCGCGAAGAGGCCGGCACTAACAACGCCCATTCAGGATCAGACCTGCCCAAACCGCCTCACCACCAAAAACCCAACCGCACAAGCCACAGCCGTCGCCACCATCCCCCATACCCAATCCATCAACGTCACCTGCACCGACCACCCACGCAACGTCGCCCAATTCGTCAGGTCATACGTCCCATACGCCACCAGCCCCAACAACGCCCCCCTCTTCACCGCCCACTGCCAACTCAGCGCGGGCAACACCACAAACACCACGCAGCCAAAAACATACAGGCAATAAAAAACCGCGGCCGGTAACAGCAGCGGTTTTTCCAGCATCAGCGAACCGAGCAGTTCGCGGTAGGTCGGCGCCATGAGCAGCCCGAGCCAGATGCCGTCGAGCAGAAGAAACGTCAGCAGCGTGGCGACGTAGGCAATCAGCGATCTTTTCATCACACCACCCTCAATGTAGGAGCTGCCGCAGGCTGCGATCTTTTGACCTTGAAGATCAACAGATCGCAGCCTGCGGCAGCTCCTACATGGGGCTAGCGTGGGCTCAGGTTAGTTCAATGCGATCGGCATGAATAACGATCTTGCCTTCCTTGTACAGCGAACCGATGGCCTTCTTGAAGTTGCCTTTGCTGACGCCGAACAGGCTGCTGATCAACGCCGGATCGCTCTTGTCGCTGACCGGCAGCGTGCCGTCGTTGTCGCGCAACTTGGCGAGGATCTTCGAGTTTAGGCTGCTCGCCGCTTCCTGACCCACCGGTTGCAGGCTCAGGGCGATCTTGCCATCGGCGCGCACTTCCTTGATGTAGCCCTTCTCGCTCATGCCGGCACGCATGAACTTGAAGATTTCGTTCTTGTGGATCAAACCCCAGTGCTTGTTGTTGATGATCGCCTTGAAGCCCATGTCGGTGGCTTCGGCAACCAGCAGATCAACTTCCTGGCCCTGGCTGTAATTGGCCGGGGTTTTGTCGAGGTAGCGATCCAGCCGCGCGGTGGCGGTAATGCGGCGGGTGTGCTTGTCGAGGTAGACGTGCACCACGCAGTACTCGCCGGCAGTCATCTGGCGCTTTTCTTCGGAATACGGCAGCAACAGATCCTTCGGCAGCCCCCAATCGAGGAACACACCGATGCTGTTGACTTCAACAACTTTCAGACTGGCAAATTCGCCGACCTGAACTTTTGGTTTCTCTGTGGTAGCGAGAAGTTTGTCTTCGCTGTCCAGATAAACAAAAACGTTGAGCCAATCTTCATCTTCGCTGGGAATATCTTTAGGGATATAACGGTTGGGCAAAAGAATCTCGCCGTCCGCACCGCCGTCCAGATATAAACCGAAGTTAGTGTGTTTAACCACTTGCAAACTGTTGTAACGCCCGACTAAAGCCATTTCCAGAACCCTCATTACGTGGGCGGCATTCTACCCGTTTTTGCCGTGAACGTTCGCCGGCAGATCCTCGGTTTCGGCTAAATCTGCGCCACGCCTTGATTTTCCTTGATCGCCGACGAGCGAGGTGCCGCTCGTCAGTCTGCCAGCGAGGGTTTCAGCCGCGACATAATGTCCCGTCAAACAGCAATGATCTTATTTAAAACAGCAGGTTAGCTGGATATTTCAATTAATTAGCCGCAAATAATGCAGCACCGCACTGGGTTATTGCCGGGGATATTTACCAAGCAATTGTCAAGTAATTACTGTACGATGCCTGGCCGAGTTACTTTTCTACAGGTTAATGGCCGCCATGCGTGTAAAAGCATCCAACAGCAAAGCAAAGCCAGCTCCAGCCGTTGAAACCAGCGAATCGATCAACGATCAAATCGCAGCGTTCCTCAAGTCCGGCGGCGAGATCCAGCAAATTGCCAAAGGCGTCAGTGGCCAGACGTTCGGCCCGTCCAAGCAGATCAGCCTGGGCAAGAAGTAACACCCGGTTTTACACCCGTCCAGAGGCGCTTTGAGCTTCGAAGCGCCTGGACTGGCACCGCGCAACACCCTCCCCGTTTTAAACATCCCAGATATCAAATATTCAGAAATCGACGAACGGCCTTCAATGCCGAGCATTCGCCGGTATCCTTGCACGCGTCTAGATCAAGCGTTTCAGCAGGCCCGCCGTCCTGCGCTCGCTGTTCATGGAGTGACGCATGCGCACATCTTCCTGTTTATTGCTTGTAGGCCTGCTCGCGGCTACGACTGCGCACGCGCAGATTTTCCAGCGTGAACTCGGTGATTTCGACCTCAAGCTCGGCACCACACCCAGCCGCAGCATGGCGCAGGGTCTGGTCAAACCGGCGGCGGTCGGTTCGTTCCACGGCGGTCTCGATCTGAGCCACGACAGTGGCCTCTACGTCGGTCAGTACGCGCCGAGCATGGGCATCTCGCCGGGCAAGAACCTCGAAATCGATTCCTACGTCGGCTTTAAACAACCATTCGATCAGTTGCTCGGCTACGAAGTCGGGATGATTCATTACAGCTATCCGAAGGTCGACACCCTCGACAGCCAGGAAGTGTTCGGTGGCCTGACCCTGCTCGGCAGCCGCTTCGGCATCGCGCTGAGCAACGACCCGGATAAACAGAACAACACCCTTTTCGCCGACCTTGGCGGCAATCAGCCGTTCGGCATCGGCGTCAGCATGAAATACACCACCCACCAGTTGAACTCGCCCGTGGCGGTGGACGGCGGCTACGTCAGTAGTTTTACCGATTGGTCGGTGAAGTTCTCCCGCCCGGTGATGGGCGTCGATCTCGATCTCATCTACAGCAACTCCAGCCTCAGCGGCAGCGATTGCTCGGCCTATTCCGGCCACAACAGCCAGTGCGACGGCCTCGTCACGCTCAAGGCCGAACGCGCCTTCTATTGATCGGCTGAACTGCCGGGCTCATTCTGCGTTCACATAAACATCAGACCCTCAGGCTGGCCATCGCAAGGATTCGCCCATGTCTCGCTGGTTCAAGCACATTGCCGCGCTATTGATGTTCACCCTCGCCCTCGGCGCCTGCAGCCGCGTCGGCCTGGCCTATCGCAACCTCGACGTGATCATTCCGTGGACGCTCGGCGACTACGTCGACATGAACGGCGAGCAGAAAGACTGGTTCAACGAGCGCCTCAAGGAACACCTCAACTGGCACTGCACCACGCAGTTGCCGGGTTACCTCGACTGGCTGGATCGCTTGCAAACCATGGTCGAGACCAATCAGGTCACCGACGCCGCCCTGCAGGCGCGCACCGCCGAAGCCAAGCAAGCCATCGCCGAAACAGCGAAAGAGATCACCCCGTCGGCCATCGAATTGCTGCAAGGTCTGGACGACAAGCAAGTGACGGAGATGAATGAAGCGTTCGCCAAGGACTTGCGCAAACGCCAGCAGGATTACGTCAATCCGCCGCTGGCCCAGCAGATCAAGGAACGTGGCGAGCGCATGACCAAACGCCTAAACGACTGGCTCGGCCCGCTCAGCCCTACGCAAGAACAGCGCGTAGTGGCCTGGACTAACGCTCTCGGCGATCAGAACACCCAGTGGATCGCCAACCGCGCGCATTGGCAAAAGCAGTTCAGTGCTGCCGTGGCGCAACGCAAGAGTGCAGAATTCCCACAGCGTATCGAGACGCTTCTGGTGAATCGCGAGAGCTTATGGACAGCGGATTACCGCAAGGCCTATGCCGACACCGAAGCGCAGGCGCGCTCGTTGTTCGTTGATTTGATGGCGGAGAGCACGCCGCAGCAGCGTCAGCGCTTATTGAAAAAAATCGAAGGCGTACGCAAAGACTTCAACGACCTCAAATGCTTGAAGGCCGCACAAAAGTCCTTGTAGGAGCAGAGCTTGCTCGCGAAAGCGGTCTGTCATTCAACAATAACGTTGGGGCTGACGACGCCTTCGCGAGCAAGCTCGGCTCCTACAGGATCGCGGTCAACTTTTAGGCGATCTGGGCTTTGGAGGCGACTTCATCAAACGTCGCTTCATCCAGCGCATCGGGCTGTTCATCCAGCACCTGACGCGGGTGGTCATTGCCGGGAATGCTGCTGTCGATCAGGCTCAGCAAGCTCGAACCGCGCGGGGTCAGAGAAAAATTGTTGCCGGTGCTGCCCTCCTCATCCGGACGCGGCTGGATAAAACCGCGCAAAAGCAACAGCCGTTCATAGTCGCAGGCCACCGTTTTCAGGTGATCCAGATTCTCGATCGGCTCGCCGGCGCTGGCTTTCTCCGCCGCGTAATCCTCAGCGTAGGCGCGAGGGGCGAAGCTGTGGCCGGCGCTGTTTTGCACTTCGTGCAGCAAGCGTTCAATCAAATCCCAGTTATAAGTCGTCATCCTGATTCAACCTCCGGTGCGCATGATTTGGGGCGCGTACCTAGGTTGTGACCGGAGGCTGGCGCAGCCGTTCAGCTGTATTTCCGTTGCCGACCGACCGGCGGTCTGTCGATTTCCCGGCGGGCTGAACGACTAGTCTGAAACAGACGGTTTCAACCCCGCAGGAGAAATCATCATGAACGTTGAGAACCATCCGGTGGTGTCGCGTGACGCATGGCTCGCCGCCCGCAAACAACATTTAGAACACGAAAAAGCCTTCACCAAAGAGCGCGATCGCCTCAGCGCTGAACGCCGCGCCTTGCCTTGGGTGAAAGTCGACAAGGACTACCACTTCCAGGGCTCGAACGGCGAATTGAAGCTGGCTGACCTGTTTGGCGACCACAGCCAATTGGTGATCTACCACTTCATGTTCGCCAAGGATTGGGAGGAAGGCTGCCAGGGTTGCTCGTTCCTCAGCGACCACATCGACGGCGCCAACCAGCATTTGGCCCACCACGATATCGCCGTGGTTGCGGTGTCCCACGCACCGTTTAACCAGTTTCAAGACTTCAAACAACGCATGGGCTGGAAGTTTGACTGGGTATCGTCAGAGGGCTGCGACTTCAACTATGACTTGGGCGTATGCGCCCGTGCCGAGGATGTTGCCGCCGGAAAGGCTACGTACAACTACGAAAAAACTGACAGCGCAGAGGAAGAAATGCCCGGGCTGAGCGTGTTTTACAAGGACATCGCCGGAAACATCTTCCACACCTATTCCACCTACGCCCGGGGTCTGGACATGCTGGTTGGCGCCTACAACTACCTCGACCTGACGCCGAAGGGCCGCAACGAAGACGAGATCATGGAATGGGTGCGGCATCATGATCGTTATGAAGGCGCGACAAAATCCAGCTGCTGCCACGGCAACTGATCGCCATTTGTTGGAGCGGGCTTGCTCGCGAAAGCGGTATGTCAGCCAATATTCATGGTGATTGACACGACGCTTTCGCGAGCAGGCTCGCTCCCACAGGTTCTGCCACAGTTTCTGAACTTTTCGCAGGCTTTGCCCCTCAACCGGTTAACCCGCCTTAACCGGAACTGAGGCCTGCCCCCATGAAAACCCTGATCAAGCTCACCCTCGCCGCCACGCTTGCCTGCGCCCTGCCCGTATGGGCCTGCACGCCTGAGGAGGCGACCGCCAAACGTGAACAACTGGCCAAAGAGGTCACCAAGCTCACTGAACAGAATCCGGCCAAGGCCAAAGAGATCAACGCCGAGTTGCAGAAAATGGATCTGGGCACGGCCAGCGCGGATCTGCCGGACAAATGCCAGTTGATTGATCAGCGCTTGAAAGAGTTGGGTACGGCGGAGAAGAAGGCGGAAGGCTAAAGCGAAGATCGCAGCCTTCGGCAGCTCCTACAGAGGGGCGAAAAAAAAACCCGGACATTGTCCGGGTTTTTTTATCCAGCCTGAAACGACTTACTCAGCCGCTGGCTCTGCCGGCTTGCGGCGCTTGAGCGGGGCCATGCCGTCGCTGCTCACCAACGAGTCTGGCTTCGGACGGTTGGCGCTCTTGCGCTTGGTCGGCGTCTTGGCGGCGGTTTTCTTCTTGTCGCCCTTGGCATCGGTCTTTTTCTTCTTCACGCCAACGGCTTTGCCCGAGGCCTTGACCTTTTTCGGCCCGCCGTAGGTGCCTTTGACTTCCTTGACGGTGCGGCGCTCGAAGCTTTGCTTCAGGTAGCGCTCGATGCTCGACATCAGGTTCCAGTCGCCATGGCAGATCAGCGAGATCGCCAGGCCGTCGTTACCGGCACGACCAGTGCGACCGATACGGTGCACGTACTCGTCGCCGCTGCGGGGCATGTCGAAGTTGATCACCATGTCCAGACCATCAACGTCCAGACCACGGGCCGCGACGTCGGTGGCCACGAGGATCTTCACGCCGCCCTGCTTCAGACGGTCGATCGCCAGTTTGCGATCCTTCTGGTCTTTCTCGCCGTGCAGCACGAACGCTTTGTATTCCTGAGCCACGAGGCGGCCGTAGATGCGGTCGGCCATGGCGCGGGTGTTGGTGAAGATGATCGCCTTCTGATAGGTCTCGTTGGCCAGCAGCCAGTTCACAATCTGCTCTTTGTGCTGATTGTGGTCGGCGGTGATGATTTGCTGACGAGTGGTCGAGTTCAGCTGGCTGACCGCGTTGAGCTGCAAGTGCTCAGGGTTATTCAGCACTTTGGCGATCATCTCGCGCAGGCCGGAACCACCGGTGGTGGCCGAGAACAGCATGGTTTGCTGACGGTTCGTGCATTCGTCGACCAGACGCTGAACGTCTTCGGAGAAGCCCATGTCGAGCATGCGGTCGGCTTCGTCGAGCACCAGCACTTCGACTTCTTTCAAATCGAGGTTGCCGGCGTTGAGTTGCTCGATCATGCGGCCCGGGGTGCCGATGAGGATGTCCGGCACTTTGCGCAGCATCGCCGCTTGTACCTTGAAGTCTTCACCGCCAGTGATCAGGCCGGATTTGATGAAGGTGAACTGCGAGAAACGCTCAACTTCCTTCAGGGTTTGCTGGGCCAGCTCGCGGGTCGGCAGCAGGATCAGCGTCTTGATGCTGACGCGAACCTTGGCCGGGCCGATCAGGCGATTGAGGATTGGCAGAACGAAAGCGGCGGTTTTGCCGCTACCGGTTTGCGCAGTCACCCGCAGATCACGCCCTTGGAGCGCCAGCGGGATGGCCGCGGCTTGCACAGGCGTTGGCTCGACAAATTTCAGCTCGGCCACAGCTTTAAGCAGGCGTTCGTGCAGGGCGAATTGGGAAAACACGGGTGCTACCTCGAAGATATGCAAAAAAACAGCTGCATAGGTTACCGGTTTCGAGCGCTCAGGCCGAGTTTCTTTATGCAAACGGCAGCAATCAGTGGTTTTTTTGTTGCCTGATTTGTCTCCAAACGTAATACCTGGCGTCTTAAATGCTCTAATCGGCCATCGCGTCTTACAGAAGAATCGTTTCACTTATGGATATCAAACAGCTCTGGCTCAACGCCCAAGACCTCTGGGGCACCCTCGAACAGCATCCGATCCTGCAAGCCAGCCTGGCGCTGATGCTGCTGTTGGTGATCGCGCTGGTACTCGGACGAGTGGCGCGCTACCTGATCCTGCACGCCAGCCGCATGCTCGGTCGTCAGCCGGCGTTTCACTGGATCAACGATTTACGCCACAACAAAGTGTTTCAGCGCCTGGCGCAGATCACCCCGTCGCTGGTGATCCAGTTCGGCCTGCACCTGGTGCCGGAACTGAGCAAAACCGCGATGAATTTCCTCGGCAACGTCGCGCTGGCGTTCACCATCCTGTTTTTGCTGCTGACCATCAGCGCGCTGCTCAATGCCCTGCTCGACATCTATGCGCGCACCGAACACGCCCGTACGCGCTCGATCAAAGGCTACGTGCAACTGGCGAAAATGGTTTTGTACGTGTTTGGCGGGATCATCATCGTCGCCACTCTGATCGACCGTTCGCCACTGTTGCTGCTCTCCGGTCTCGGTGCGATGTCGGCGGTGATTCTGTTGGTCTACAAAGACACGCTGCTGTCGTTCGTCGCCAGCGTGCAGTTGACCAGCAACGACATGCTGCGGGTTGGCGACTGGATCGAAATGCCGCAAGTCGGCGCCGATGGCGATGTGGTCGACATCACCCTGCACACGGTCAAGGTGCAGAATTTCGATAAGACCATTGTGTCGATCCCGACGTGGCGCTTGATGTCCGAGTCGTTCAAGAACTGGCGTGGCATGCAGCAATCCGGCGGACGGCGGATCAAACGCAGCCTGTTCATCGACGCCAGCGGCGTGCGTTTCATCCGCGATGACGAGGAAGAAAAACTCTCACAGGTGCACTTGCTGACCGACTACATGAGCCGCAAGAAAGCCGAGCTCAAGGCGTGGAATGAGGCGCAGGGCAATGTCGCGGCGATGTCGGCAAACCGCCGCCGGATGACCAATATCGGCACGTTCCGCGCGTATGCGCTGGCGTATCTGAAGAGTCATCCGGAGATTCAACCGAACATGACCTGCATGGTGCGGCAGATGCAGACCACGGCGCAGGGCATTCCGCTGGAGATCTACTGCTTCACCCGCACCACGGCGTGGGCGGATTACGAGCGGATTCAGGGGGATATTTTTGATTATCTGCTGGCGGTGTTGCCGGAGTTTGGGTTGAGTCTGTATCAGCAGCCGAGTGGCGGGGATTTGCGCTCTGGCCTGCTGCCAGCGGTGCTCGGCTCGGCAAGCATTCCCGAGCCACAAAAACACCTTATGTAACCCAAAATCTCCCTGTAGGAGCTGCCGCAGGCTGCGATCTTTTGACCTTGAAGATCAAAAGATCGCAGCCTGCGGCAGCTCCTACGGGAGTTATGCGGTACGTCGGATGCCGAGGCGGCTAATCCACACAGCAGCAAGGATGACGCTACCCCCCAGGAACAACCGCCCCAATTCCTCATGCTGATTCCAGATCAGCAAATTCAGCAGCAACCCCACCGGCACATGCAGGTTGTTCATCACTGCCAACGTGCCGCCGTTGACCATGCACGCGCCCTTGTTCCACCAGTACATGCCCAGCGCGGTCGAGACCAGTCCGAGAAACAGCAGCACGCCCCACTGCAGCGGCGCTTCCGGCAGAAAATTCGCTTTGCCGAACAGCAAGAACGCCGGCAGCACCACCGCCAGCGCGCCGACGTAGAAGAAGCCGAAACGTCGGTAATGCGGCAAATCACTCGGGTGCTTGGCCACTAGATGTTTGTACATCACCTGCCCGGCGGCGTAGGTGAAGTTGGCCAATTGCAGCAGCAGGAAGCCCATGAAGAAGTCCGGGCTGATGCTGTCGAAACGAATCACCGCCGCCCCACTCACCGCCACCAGTGCGGCGATCAGCGCCCACGGGTTGAAGCGGCGGTTCAGCGCGTCTTCGATCAACGTCACGTGCAACGGCGTGAGGATGGTGAACAGCAACACTTCCGGCACCGTCAGCACGCGGAAGCTCAGGTACAGACAGACGTAGGTCACACCGAACTGCAACGCACCGATCATCAGCATGCCGCGCATGAACGACGGTTCGACCGAGCGCCAGCGGGTCAGCGGGATGAACACCAGCCCGGCCAGCACCACGCGCACCAGCACCGCGAAGTAACTGTCGACATGACCGGCCAGATACTCGCCAATCAGACTGAAGGAAAACGCCTGGATCAGCGTGACAAAAAGTAGATAGCCCATGCTCGCCTCGGTTTTGAATGGCGGCGACGATAGCGGTTTTCGATTCTGCAACCAACACAAATCCCCCGTAGGAGCTGCCGCAGGCTGCGATCTTTTGATCCTGTTTTTTTAGAATCAAGATCAAAAGATCGCAGCCTTCGGCAGCTCCTACACGGGGGATAGGTGAATTCCGGGCAAAAAAAAGCCCGATCTCGCCTATGCGTTCAATCGGGCTACAGCACTCAGGAGCAACAAGTGCAAAGGGAGGTTCGATGCGCGTGGAACCTTGAAGGGGTTGCGCCAGGTCACTAGACCATCCGGAGATTATCTGGCGATTAACCTGTCAAGCGACCTGGGACAGTTTGGCGTTGGCCTGATTCAAGCCCTTCTCCTGGAAGTCGCCGCCAAGGTTCATGCCTTCGGCGTGGATAAAGGTCACGTCGTTGATACCGATGAAACCCATGACCTGACGCAGGTACGGTTCCTGATGATCCGCCGGGCCGCCGGCGTAGATGCCGCCGCGAGCGGTCAGCACGTAAGCACGCTTGCCGCTGAGCAGGCCTTGCGGGCCGGTTTCGGTGTACTTAAAAGTCACGCCGGCACGCAGCACGTGGTCGAGCCAAGCTTTGAGGGTGCTCGGGATGGCGAAGTTGTACATCGGCGCGGCCATGACCAGCACGTCGGCGGCGAGCAGTTCATCAGTCAATTCATTGGAGCGATCCAGCGATGATTGTTCGCTGGCGTTGCGCTGTTCGGCAGGCTTCATCCAGCCACCCAACAGGTTGGCGTCCAGATGCGGTACCGGGTTCACGGCGAGGTCACGCACGGTGATCTGATCGGCAGGGTGTGCAGCTTTCCACTGACTGATGAAGGTCTGGGTCAGTTGACGGGACACCGAGTCTTGCTGGCGGGCGCTGCTTTCAATGATCAGAACGCGGGACATGTTGTGTAGCCTCCATCCGAGAATGTTGTAAGTCGATGGAGTAAAAGTTAAACAGAGTTGAATCGATGAAAAAGCGCAAATAATTGCTGCAAAGTATCGAATAATTCGTTTAGATGCTGACACCTACCCTGTAGGAGTGAGCCTGCTCGCGATGGCGTAGTGTCAGGCACCATTAATTTATCTGACACACCGCTATCGCGAGCAGGCTCACTCCTACAAGGGATTCGGGTTATTTCGGGACGCAGGTCAGTTTGATGCGCAACTTGATGATCGAGCGGGTGAACTTGGCCGTGGCGTTTTTATGTTTGCCGGCCGGAACATCGATGCTGCGGGTGCGCGGCGCCTCGGGGCCGTTGCTGAAGACGGCCTTGCACGTCGCATCGACATCGCCGTAGTTGGCGACCCGGATGGAGCCGATGTCGTTGTCGGTGTCATAGGTTTCGTAGTCGATCTTCAAACCGTTGAGATCCTTTTCCACGTCAATCGGGTACGCGAACGCCGTCAGCGGCAGCAGCGCCAGCAACACACAACAGAATTTTTTCATTCGGCAGTCTCCATGAGGGACCGCCAGCTTAGGACAAGAGGAGCTATTGATGAAAGCGCCCCGCGTGACCCTGGATCAATGGCGAACATTGCAGGCCGTGGTCGACCATGGCGGATTTGCCCAGGCCGCCGAGGCCCTGCACCGCTCGCAATCGTCGGTGAGCTACACCGTCGCGCGCATGCAGGATCAGCTCGGCGTGCCGCTGTTGCGCATCGATGGGCGTAAAGCCGTGCTCACCGAAGCCGGAGGCGTGTTGCTGCGTCGTTCGCGGCAACTGGTGAAACAGGCCAGTCAGCTCGAAGACCTTGCCCATCACATGGAACAAGGCTGGGAAGCGGAAGTGCGGCTGGTGGTCGACGCCGCTTACCCGAGTGCGCGCATCGTCCGCGCGCTCACCGCGTTCATGCCGCAAAGCCGTGGCTGCCGCGTGCGTCTGCGTGAAGAAGTGTTGTCGGGTGTGGAAGAAGTCCTGCTCGAAGGCGTGGCCGATCTGGCCATCACCGGCCTGAGCATTCCCGGCCACCTCGGGGCGGAATTGAGCGACGTCGAGTTCATCGCCGTCGCCCACCCCGATCACCCGCTGCACCGGCTCAATCGCGAACTGAGTTTTCAGGATCTCGAAACGCAAATGCAAGTGGTGATCCGCGACTCCGGCCGCCAGCAACCCCGCGATGTCGGCTGGCTCGGCGCCGAACAGCGTTGGACGGTCGGCAGCCTCGCCACCGCCGCGACATTTGTCAGCAGCGGTCTGGGTTTTGCCTGGTTGCCTCGACACATGATTGAACGAGAACTCAAGGATGGCTCGCTCAAGCTGCTACCGTTGGACAGGGGCGGCACCCGCAACTCCAGCTTCTATCTGTATTCGAACAAAGACAAACCCCTGGGCCCGGCGACGCAAATCCTCATCGAACTGCTGCGCACCTTCGATACGTTGCCTTTGGATGCGCCGTACGCCGCCCCTGAACAAGCCTGACACGGAGTCCACCGATGGCGTATTTCGAGCACGAAGGCTGCAACCTGCACTACGAGGAATATGGCCACGGTACGCCGTTGCTGCTGGTTCACGGGCTCGGTTCGAGCACGCTGGACTGGGAAATGCAGATCCCGACACTCGCCGCGCACTACCGGGTGATCGTTCCGGATGTTCGCGGCCACGGCCGCTCGGACAAACCCCGTGAGCGCTACAGCATCGCTGGTTTCAGCGCCGACCTCCTCGCGCTGATCGAACATTTGAACCTCGGCCCGGTGCATTACGCCGGGCTGTCCATGGGCGGCATGATCGGTTTTCAGTTCGCCGTCGATCAACCGCAGCTGCTCAAGAGTCTGACCATCGTCAACAGCGCGCCCGAGGTCAAACTGCGCAGCCGTGATGACTACTGGCAGTGGTTCAAACGCTGGAGCCTGATGCGCGTGCTCAGCCTCGAAACCATCGGCAAAGCCCTCGGCGGCAAACTTTTTCCCAAGCCGGAACAGGCCGATCTGCGGCAGAAAATGGCCGAACGCTGGGCAAAAAACGACAAACGTGCTTATCTCGCCAGCTTCGATGCGATTGTCGGTTGGGGCGTTCAGGAACGACTTTCCCGCGTGACCTGTCCAACCCTCATCGTCAGCGCCGACCGCGACTACACACCCGTCGCGCTGAAAGAAACCTATGTAAAACTGCTGCCTGATGCACGGCTGGTGGTGATCGACGATTCGCGCCACGCCACCCCGCTAGACCAACCGCAACGCTTCAATCAAACGCTGCTGGAGTTTCTCGCCACAGCCGACCTTCAATCTCAGGATCACTGACCCATGCTGAAAAAACTCGCCCTCGCCGCCGGTACCGTTCTGTTTGCCGCCAACCTGATGGCAGCGACGCCAGCCAAGGCGCCACACGTGCTGCTGGACACCACCAACGGCCAGATCGAAATCGAGCTGGATCCGGTCAAGGCGCCGATCAGTACCAAGAACTTCCTTGAGTACGTCGACAGCGGCTTCTATACCAACACCATTTTCCACCGCGTGATTCCGGGCTTCATGGCTCAGGGCGGCGGTTTCACCCAACAAATGCAACAGAAAGACACCAAGGCGCCGATCAAGAACGAAGCCAGCAATGGCCTGCACAACGTTCGCGGCACGCTGTCGATGGCGCGCACTTCCAACCCGGATTCGGCCACCAGCCAGTTCTTCATCAACGTGGCCGACAACGCCTTCCTCGATCCGGGCCGTGACGCCGGTTACGCGGTATTCGCCAAAGTGGTCAAGGGCATGGACGTGGTCGACATCATCGTCAACTCGCAGACCACCACTAAAAGCGGCATGCAAAACGTGCCTGTCGACCCTGTGATCATCAAGTCGGCCAAGCGCATCGACTAAGTTCTGCAGGGCATATCGAGCGGCGCCGGGCTGATCCCGCGCCGCTCACACTGATAAAAGGAGAGCCCGCATTCCGGGCGTTTATCTGATGCTCTATCGCCGTTTCGAACAACTGATCGACATATTCCGCGACGCCCCCACGGCGTCCCCTCCAGACCGTGTCTGGCCCTTCTATGTTTACTACCTCAAACAGGTCTGGCCGAGTTTCGCCGCCCTGCTCGTCGTTGGCCTGTTTGCCGCGCTGATCGAAGTGGCGCTGTTCAGTTACCTGAGCCGCATCATCGACCTGGCCCAAGGCACGCCGAACCCGAATTTCTTCAGCGACCACGCCCTCGAACTGACGTGGATGGTGGTGGTTGCCCTTGTGTTGCGGCCGATCTTTTTCGGCCTGCACGACCTGCTGGTGCATCAGACGCTGAGCCCCGGCATGACCAGCATGATCCGCTGGCAGAACCACAGCTATGTGCTCAAGCAGAGCCTGAATTTCTTCCAGAATGACTTCGCCGGGCGCATCGCCCAACGCATCATGCAGACCGGCAACTCGCTGCGTGATTCTGCGGTACAAGCGGTGGATGCGCTGTGGCACGTGGTGATTTACGCGATCAGCTCGCTGGTGCTGTTTGCCGAAGCTGACTGGCGCCTGATGATCCCGCTGCTGCTGTGGATCGCCGCCTACATCGGCGCGCTCTACTACTTTGTGCCACGGGTCAAACAACGCTCGGTGGAAGCCTCCGACGCGCGCTCGAAACTGATGGGGCGCATCGTCGACGGCTACACCAACATCGCCACGCTGAAGCTGTTCGCCCACACCAATTTCGAACAGCACTACGCCAAGGAAGCCATCGAAGAACAGACCGTCAAAGCGCAACTGGCCGGTCGCGTGGTCACCAGCATGGACGTGGCGATCACCACCATGAACGGCTTGCTGATCGTCGGCACTACCGCGTTGGCCCTGTGGTTGTGGACGCAATCGTTGATCACTGTCGGCGCGATTGCTTTGGCGACCGGCCTGGTGATTCGCATCGTCAACATGTCCGGTTGGATCATGTGGGTGGTCACCGGCATTTTCGAAAACATCGGCATGGTGCAGGACGGTTTGCAAACCATCGCACAACCGGTCAGCGTCACCGATCGCGAAGACGCCAAACCGCTGCAAGTGGCCCGTGGCGAAGTGCGTTTCGAGCACGTCGATTTTCACTACGGCAAGAAGCGCGGGATCATCGGCGACCTCAACCTGAACATCAAACCGGGTGAGAAAATCGGTTTGATCGGGCCGTCCGGCGCCGGTAAATCGACCTTGGTCAACCTGCTGCTGCGCCTGTACGACGTCGAGGGCGGGCGCATTCTGATCGACGGGCAGAACATCGCCGACGTCGGTCAGGAAAGCCTGCGTGCGCGCATCGGCATGATCACCCAGGACACTTCGTTGCTGCACCGTTCGATCCGCGACAACTTGTTGTACGGCAAACCGGACGCGACCGATGCCGAGTTGTGGGACGCGGTGCACAAGGCGCGCGCCGATGAGTTTATTCCGCTGCTGTCGGACGCCGAGGGCCGTACCGGTTTCGATGCGCATGTCGGTGAGCGTGGGGTGAAATTGTCCGGTGGTCAGCGTCAGCGCATTGCGATAGCGCGAGTGCTGCTCAAGGACGCGCCGATCCTGATCATGGACGAAGCCACCTCGGCGCTGGACTCGGAAGTCGAAGCGGCGATTCAGGAAAGTCTGGAAACGCTGATGCAAGGCAAAACCGTGATCGCGATTGCGCACCGGCTCTCGACCATTGCGCGGATGGATCGGCTGGTGGTGTTGGAGAACGGCAAGATTGCCGAGAGCGGTACTCACGCAGAATTGCTCGCCCACCGTGGCCTGTATTCGCGGCTGTGGGCGCACCAGACCGGGGGGTTCGTCGGTATCGACTGATGCACTGAATGATCGTTCCCACGCTCCGCGTGGGAACGCAGCCCGTGACGCTCCGCGTCACTGGACGCGGAGCGTCCCTTGAGGCATTCCCACGCAGAGCGTGGGAACAATCACTGTAGGAGCTGCCGCAGGCTGCGATCTTTGCTTTTTGCCCTGCTGGAAATCCGTAAAAACCCTGCTGTACTCAGCCAAGGCTTCGGAACGGAGCCTGTCGTAAGTCTGCAAGGACGCACAACTCGATGCAGTCTCGATAGCAGCGCTATCAAGGACTCTTCTCATGTCTCTGTTGAAACGTTCAGCTACGGAGTTGTTGGGTACGTTCTGGTTGGTGTTGGGTGGTTGCGGCAGTGCGGTGATCGCCGCGTCTTCGCCGCTGGGTATCGGCGTGCTGGGGGTGGCCCTGGCGTTTGGTCTGACGGTGCTGACCATGGCGTTCGCCATCGGCCACATCAGCGGATGTCACCTCAACCCGGCCGTGTCGGTCGGTCTGGTCGTCGGCGGTCGATTCCCCGCCAAAGAGTTGCCTGCTTACATCATTGCCCAAGTGCTCGGCGCGATCCTCGCGGCGGCGTTGATCGCTCATATCGCCAGCGGCAAGGAAGGTTTCGATATTGCCTCCGGCCTCGCGTCCAACGGTTATGGCGAGCATTCTCCCGGCAAGTATTCGATGGCGGCAGGGTTTGTCACTGAGCTGGTGATGACCGCGATGTTCGTGATCATCATCCTCGGCGCGACCGACAGACGCGCGCCACCGGGACTGGCACCGATTGCGATTGGTCTGGCCCTGACGCTGATCCACTTGATCTCGATTCCGGTCACCAACACCTCGGTCAACCCGGCGCGCAGTACCGGGCCGGCGCTGATGGTGGGCGGCTGGGCGATTGCGCAGTTGTGGATGTTCTGGGTCGCGCCGCTGATAGGCGCAGTGGTCGGCGGCGGGATCTACCGCTGGCTGGGCAAAGAAGAAACCTGAGCCCAACACAATTCCCGTGTAGGAGCTGCCGAAGGCTGCGATCTTTTGATCTTGGTTTTTAAAAGGCCAGATCAAAAAATCGCAGCCTTCGGCAGCTCCTGCATGGGTTCTAGGTTTGGCGGTAGGGCAAGGCTGTTCGGGCTTCTTCGGCGTAGGCGAGAACGCCGGCGCGCTCTTGCTCGAGGAAGTCTTTGACCGCCGCTTTCAGCCCCGGATGACGCAAGTAATGCCAAGAATGCGTGATCACCGGCTCAAACCCGCGAATCAATTTGTGCTCCCCCTGAGCACCCGCATCAAACCGCTGAAAGCCATTGGCAATCGCGTAATCCATGCCCTGATAAAAACACGTTTCGAAATGCAGCCGATCATACTCCGCCAAGCAGCCCCAATAACGGCCGTAGAAACTGTCGCCGCCGACCAGACTGAAGGCCATCGCCACCGGCCGTGAACCCTGTTTTGCCAACACCACACGAATGGCTTCGGGCATGCGCTCAGCGAGCAAACTGAAAAACTCCCGCGTCAGATAAGGCGCTTGTCGGCGCACCGCGTAGGTATTGGCATAGCAGGCATAGACGAAATCCCACTGCGCCTCATCCAGCTCACGCCCCTCCAGCCATTCAAACTCAAAGCCCTGCCCCGCCACTTGCTCGCGCTCTTTGCGCATCTGCTTGCGCTTGCGCGAAGCGAGCACGTCGAGGAAGTCTTGAAAGTCGCGATAACCCCGATTTTGCCAGTGATACTGACAGCCGATGCGCTGCAGCCAACCAGGTTGCTCGGCCAGCGCTGCATCGGTAAACGGGTCAGTGAAATTGATGTGCGCGCTGGAAAGCTCTTCGATTTCCAGATACCCCGGCAGACTTTTCAGCAGTTCGAAACCGTCCTCGACATTCGCCGCCAATAAGCGCGGGCCGCTGACCGGGCTGAACGGCACAGCGATCAACAGTTTGGGGTAATAGTCGATACCGGCGCGGGCACAGGCGTCGGCCCAGCCATGATCGAACACGTACTCACCGTAGGAATGCCACTTGCGGTAAGTGGGCAACGCGGCGATCAGTCGATCATCTTCGATGTGCAGCAAATGCTCCGGCAGCCAACCGGTGTGCGGGCCAACGCTGCCGCTGTCTTCCAGCGCACTGAGAAAGGCATGCCGCAGAAACGGCTGATTCTCGGGCACCAATGCGTCCCAGCTTGCGGGGGCGACTTCTGACAGGTTTTGCAGGCGTTGCAACGGCATCAACGGGCTCTCCACATCGGGGCTTCAAAGCCCGGCGAGTATCGCTTATCGACGTGCTTTGCACACGCTCCTTCGGCCGACACCGCTCTAAATCAATCGTTCCGGCCAAACACCCATCGTCATCATCCTGCCATCACTGTGCCACTGCACTGTCATAAACCATCGCGATACTGGCGCCTGTTTTTAGAGCGTCGGGTTATAGCCCGGCCACTGTTTTCCGACCTTCAACCGTCGGTTGTGTCCAGGATGGTTCAGCCATCCCCTTTCATCTTCGGAGATTGCTATGCGTCTTGCTTCCACGAAAACTGCGGCGGCCCTGTGTGGCGGCCTGTTGCTGGCCATGAGTGTTCCGGCCAGCGCCGCAGTCGACGCCAAACTGCTCGACATGCTTAAAGCCAACGGCTCGATTTCCCAGGCGCAGTACATCGAACTGCAAACCGAACTGGCCAAGGATCAAAAGGCTCAGCAAATCGCGCAGCAGGCGCAGCAAGAGACCAATGAACAAGTCGCGGCTGTCGCGAAGAAGACCAACGAACAAAGCGCTTTCGATCAGAAACTGGCGTGGGCAGCGAAGACTCAATTCAAGGGTGATGTACGCATCCGTCAGGAGACCGTCAAGATCGACGGCGAATCCAACAACGGCGGTCGCGACAAGGATCGCCAGCGTATCCGTGCCCGCCTCGGCGCCTACACCGAGATCAACCCGCAAGTCGACACCGGCATCCGCATCGCCACTGGCGGCGGCGACGACGCTCGTTCGACCAACCAGGATCTGGACAACTATTTCGACAAGAAGCAGATCTGGCTCGACCTGGGCTACATCGATTACCACCCCGATCAGATCAAGAACCTGCACGTGATCGGCGGCAAGATGCTGCAACCGTGGGTGAGCATGGGCGATGTGATCTGGGATGGCGACATCAACCCGGAAGGTCTGGCCGTTACTTACAAATACCCACTGGGCAGCACCGCCGAACTGTTCGGCAGCCTGGGCAACTACACCCTCAAGGACAACGTCGATGGCGAAGGCGTGCAGTTCCGTCACGACCTGCGTCTGACCGCCGGCCAGTTGGGTAGCCGTCTGGCGATCACCGACAACCTGAAATTGACCGTCGGCGGCAGCGTTTACGCCTACCAGAACGACGAAGACAGCCGCTGCACCGGCACCTCGACACCGTGCGCGCTGTCGGTCAACGGCAACTCGGCGAACAACGAATTCCGTTTGTATGAAGGGTTCAGCCAACTCGACATCGGCGGTCTGGCAATGCCTCTGTCGTTCTACGGTCAGTACGTGAAAAACAACGACGCCGTGACCGACGCAGACACCGCCTGGCTGATCGGCGCCAAGTCGAAAGTCTTCGGTTTCAACCTCGATTACAACTACCGTGATGTGCAGCGCGACGCCGTGGTGGGGGCCTTCACCGACTCCGACTTTGCCAACGGCACCACCGGCTCGCGTGGCCACAAGTTCAAGGTCGGTTACGACATCGACAAGAACTTCGCCATCGGTGCCACGTACTTCCTGACCAAGGCCGACTTCGCCAGCCGTACTCAGCGTGACGCGGACACCAACACCCTGCAACTGGATGCCGAAGCGAAGTTCTAACAGCGTCAATTTAGCCCGGTGCGGGCGGGACGATCCCCATCATCCGTTCGTTTCACCCGCACTGTGCTACTCCCTTGTAGGAGCTGCAGAAGGCTGCGATCTTTTGATCTTGTTTATCAAGGTCAAAAGATCGCAGCCTTCGGCAGCTCCTACAGGTCTTTGCGGCGTTGTTCGGCGAGTCGTTCGGCCAAGGCGTCCACGCCCTCTTCAGGTTTTTCCGGCATCGCCTTCAACGTCGCCTGCATCAAGCGCATCTGGCGCATGAAACGGCGGCAATTGGGGCAGAACATCAGGTGATGACGCACCATCAGTTTCTCGCGGAAGCTCAACTGGCCATCGAGATAATCGCTGGAGCGCGCCACTTGTTCTTTACAGGTCAGCATTCCCCGGTCTCCTCAAAATGCTCCACCGTGGCGAAGACTTTCAGCCGCGCCCGATGCAGCAGCACACGGACATTGGAGAGCGAGATCTCCAGAAGATTACAGATCTCTTCCAGCTCCAGACCCTGCCGTTCGCGCAGCAGCAAAACACTGCTTTGCAGCTCCGACAGACTGAGCAACGTGTGCTCGAGACAGTCGCGCAATTCACCTTCGGTAAGCAGTGCTTCGGGGGTGTCCTGGTGCCAGGCGAACGGGGCGATCAACCAATGGCCGTCGCCGGGGGAGAAGCGGTCGTCGTCGATGCTGCCGTGGGGTGACGGCAAGTCATCCATCAGCACTTCGCGGCGATTTTGCTTGTAGCGGCTTTTGGCGGAGTTGGCGGTGATGGTCAGTAGCCAGGTTTTCAGGCTGGAACGACCTTCGAAGGTGCCGATGTGGCGAACCACGGAGAGCCAGGCATCCTGCACCACTTCTTCGACGTGACGCTGACCGACGATGGCATAGGCCACGGCGCGCATCGCGCTTTGATAGGTGCTGACCAGTTCCTTGAAAGCCTTCTGCTCACCGGCCAGCAGGCGTTCGAGCAGTTGAGTGTCGTCCGTTGCGGCCATGCATTACCTCTCTGAAAGCAAAAGATCGCAGCCTGCGGCAGCTCCTACGGGGATCAGTGCAGGAGCTGCCGCAGGCGGCGATCTTTAAGGCGCGATCAACGTTTACGCAGGATCACACTGCCGATTGAGTAACCGGCACCGAACGAGCTCAGCACGGCCAGCGAACCGGCGGCGAGATCGTCCTGATATTTGTGGAACGCGATGACCGAACCCGCCGAGCTGGTGTTGGCGTAGGTGTCGAGAATCACCGGTGCTTCTTCTTCGGTGGCTTCGCGACCGAGCAACTTGCGCACGATCAGGTGGTTCATGCTCAGGTTGGCCTGGTGCAGCCAGAAGCGCTTCACGTCGCCAACGTTGAGTTGGTTCTCCTGCAGATGCTCACCGATCAACTCGGCAACCATCGGGCAGACATCCTTGAACACCTTGCGGCCTTCCTGCACGAACAGCTTGTCGCGGGCACCGACGCCCTCTTCTGCTGCGCGGTTAAGGAAGCCGAAATTGTTGCGGATGTTGTTGGAGAACTTGGTCAGCAGTTTGGTGCTGACCACGTCGAACTGGTGCTTTGAGGTGGCGGTGTCCGCACGTTCGATGATCACCGCAGTCGCGGCGTCGCCGAAGATGAAGTGGCTGTCGCGGTCACGGAAGTTCAGGTGACCGGTGCAGACTTCCGGGTTGACCATCAGGATCGCCCGGGCCTGGCCCAGTTGCACGCTGTTGGCGGCGGCCTGAATGCCGAAGGTCGCCGAGGAGCAAGCGACGTTCATGTCGAAACCGAAGCCTTGAATGCCCAGCGCTTCCTGGACTTCGATGGCGATGGCCGGGTAGGCGCGTTGCAGGTTGGAGCAGGCGACGATCACGCCGTCGATGTCAGCGGCGGTTTTGCCGGCGCGTTGCAGGGCCTGTTCGGCTGCGCCGATGGCCATCTGGCAGAGCACCGACCATTCGTCGTTGGAACGCTCGGGCAGGCGCGGGGCCATGCGCTGCGGGTCAAGGATGCCGTCCTTGTCCATGACAAAGCGGCTCTTGATGCCCGAAGCTTTTTCGATGAAGGCTGCGCTGGATTCGGTCAGGGCCTGGACTTCGCCGTTGGCAATGGCCTCGGCGTTGTCGGCGTTGAACTGCGCGACGTAAGTATTGAAAGACTGCACCAGCTCTTCGTTGGAGATGCTGTTGGCCGGGGTGTACAGGCCGGTGCCGCTGATGACGACGTTATGCATGGTCGTTTCTCTAATCTGTTCAGGCAGAAAGTGCTGGAACCGTCGTACCAACACACAAAGGGTCTATTCCCATCCGGGGGACGCAAACCTGGCATCGTTTTATTCCGCCACGCGACACGGCCGAAGGCTCTGGGTCGCGAAACCGGCGTTTATGGTCGCGAAGTTTGCCATAAACGCAGGGATTTGGCGCCTTTCTCAAGATCAACACGAATGATCGTTCCCACGCTCCTGCGTGGGAATGCAGCCCGTGATGCTCCGCGTTACTGGACGCGGAGCGTCCCCAGAGGCGTTCCCACGCAGAGCGTGGGAACGATCAGCGGTGGGGGCTCAGGGTTCGACCTGGCTCCACTGTTTGCTCAGGCGTTTGTCGGAGATTGGGGTTTTCGTGCCCAACTGCTGGGCGAACAGGGAAACCCGGTATTCCTCCAGCCACCAGCGGTACAGCTCAAGTTGCGGATCGCGTTTGCCTTCCTGTGCATGCTTGGCGGCGCGAGCCTGATATTGCGCCCAGAGACCGGCCAGTTCGCCGCTCCAGACGCGATCCTTCTGCACTTGCGCGCCAAGTTTCTCGAAACGCTGCTCTACCGCTTTCAGGTAACGCGGGATTTCTTTCAGCCACTGCATCGGCGTCTCGCGCACGAACCCCGGATACACCAGGTTACTAATCTGCTGCTTGATGTCGTTCAGCGCCACGGCCTGGGCCAGATCAATCTTGCCCTTGAAGCGTTTCTGCAAACCGTGCCACAGCTTGAGAATCTCCAGGGTCAACCGCGCCACACGTTCAGCGTGCTCCGTCCAACCGCCGCGCTTGCGCTCAGCCAGTGCCGCCAGACCGGCGCCGTCACGCGGCAATGGGTCTTCGCCTTCGAGAATGCAGCTGTCGAGGCTGGCCAGCAGAATGTCTTCGACCAGCGCATCGACCCGGCCTAAATCGCGATAGAGCAAGCCCAACTCAGTCTGCCCCGGCAACTTGCTGCGCAGAAACTTCGCCGGCTCGGCCAGTTGCTGCATCAACAAACGCTGCAACGCACGACGATGCTGGAATTCGGCTTCGGCCGGGGTCGAGAAACGCCCCTCCTTGACCGTGCCGCCCTCTTCGACCAGCGCCGGATACACCGTCATCGACAGCCCGGCAATCTTTTGCTGAGTCTTTTCCGCAACCGGTGCGAAGACTTTCGCCTCTACCGGTTGCTGACTTTTCGCACTCTGCGGCACCGCTAACGCGGCCTGACTGGCCTCGGCAAAACGCGCGGTCAGCTCGGCCAGATCACGTCCTTCACCGAGGAATTTGCCTTGGCCGTCGACGATTTCCAGGTTCATCCGCAGATGCCCTTCGACGCTTTGCTCAGCCTCCGCCCACGCTTCATCGCTGACCCGCGCGCCGGTCATGCGCAACAGCTCACGGCCCAGCGCTTGCGGCAACGAACCCTCGGCGAAAGTCATGCGTTGCAACGCAGCCTTGATGAAGTCCGGCACCGGCACGAAATTCTTGCGCAAGGCTTTCGGCAAGTTACGCACGAGGGCGATGCACTTGGCCTCGATCAGCCCCGGCACCAGCCACTCCAGACGCTCCGGCGGCAGCATCGGCAACAGCGGCGCCGGCACACGCAAGGTCACGCCGTCGCGCGGGTGATTCGGTTCGAAGTGATAAGTCAGCGCCAGTTCCAGATCGCCGATGTGCAGCGTGTCCGGGTAATGCATCGCGGTGACTTCACTGGCCTCGCGGGCCAGCACGTCTTCTTCGCGCATGATCAACAGCTGCGGATCTTTCTGGCTATTGATGCGATACCAACTGTCGAAGGTCGCGGTCTGGTGAATCTCCGCTGGCAAGCGTGCGTCGTAGAAGGCGTAGAGGGTTTCTTCGTCGGCAAGAATGTCGCGGCGACGTGCCTTCGCTTCGAGTTCGTCGAGTTGTTCCAGCAGTTGTTTGTTCGCGGTCAGGCACTTGGCTTTCGACTGAATCTCGCCGCGCACCAAACCTTCGCGGATAAACAGCTCACGCGAAACCACTGGATCCACCGGGCCGTAATGCACCGGGCGACGACCGACCACGATCAATCCAAACAGGGTGATCTGTTCAAACGCCACGACCTGGCCGCGCTTCTTCTCCCAGTGCGGTTCGAAGTGGTTTTTCTTGATCAAGTGCCCGGCCAGCGGCTCGATCCAGTCGGCGTCGATCTTGGCGACCATGCGCGCGTATAGCTTGGTGGTTTCCACCAGTTCGGCGGTCATCAACCATTGCGGACGCTTCTTGCCGATGCCCGATGACGGATGAATCCAGAAACGTCGCTGCCGCGCGCCGAGGTAATCGCCGTCCTCGGTTTTTTGACCGATCTGGCTGAGCAGACCGACCAGCACAGCTTTGTGCAGCTTCGGATAATCCGCCGGCTCTTTATTCAGGCTCAACTGCATGTCGCGGCAGATCAGGCTTAACTGGCGATGGGAATCACGCCACTCGCGCAGACGCAGGTAGTTGAGGAAGTTCTTCCGGCACCAGTTGCGCAGCGGACTCGCGGTCAGGGCCTGGCGCTGTTCTTCGAAGCCACGCCAAAGATTCACCAATCCGGCGAAATCCGAGTCGATGTCTTTCCACTGCGCGTGGGCTTGATCTGCCGCTTGCTGACGCTCCGGCGGGCGCTCGCGCGGATCCTGAATCGACATGGCACTGGCGACGATCAGTACTTCCTGCAGGCTGCCGAGCTTGGCCGCTTCAAGCAGCATGCGACCCATGCGCGGGTCGACCGGCAGACGCGCCAATTGGCGACCCAGCGGGGTCAACTGGCTGTTGCGATCCACCGCCGAGAGTTCTTGCAGGAGGTTGAAACCGTCGCTGATCGCCTTGCCGTCCGGCGGCTCGATAAACGGGAACGCGGTGATTTCGCCGAGGCGCAGATGCAGCATCTGCAAAATGACCGCGGCGAGGTTGGTGCGCAGAATTTCCGGATCGGTAAATTCCGGACGCCCGAGGAAATCTTCTTCGCTGTACAACCGAATGCAGATACCCGGCTCGACCCGGCCGCAACGGCCCTTACGCTGGTTGGCGCTGGCCTGGGAAATCGCCTCGATCGGCAGACGCTGCACCTTGGCGCGGTAGCTGTAACGGCTGATGCGCGCGGTGCCGCTGTCGATCACGTAACGGATGCCCGGTACGGTCAGCGACGTCTCGGCGACGTTGGTCGCGAGCACCACGCGACGGCCCGGGTGCGACTGGAAAATCCGCTGCTGCTCAGCCGGCGACAGGCGCGCGTACAGCGGCAGAATTTCAGTGTGTTTGAGTTGGGCTTTGCGCAGCATGTCGGCAGCGTCACGAATCTCGCGCTCGCCGGGCAGGAACACCAGCACATCGCCGGGACTGCGGCGTTCGCTGCGTTCGTAAGCGGCGATTTCATCGAGGGTGGCGAGGATCGCCTGATCCACCGTCAGGTCATCCTCGACACGGTTGCCCTCTTCGTCCTGCTCGAGCGTCAGCGGGCGATACCAGGTGTCGACCGGGAAGGTACGGCCGGAGACTTCAACAATCGGCGCGTCGTCGAAGTGCTTGGAGAAACGCTCGAGATCGATGGTCGCCGAGGTGATGATGACTTTCAGATCCGGGCGGCGCGGCAGCAGGGTTTTCAGGTAACCGAGCAGGAAGTCGATGTTGAGGCTGCGCTCGTGGGCTTCGTCGACGATGATCGTGTCGTAGCGTTCGAGGTAGCGATCATTCTGGGTTTCCGCGAGCAGGATGCCGTCGGTCATCAACTTGATCAGGGTGTTGGCATCGCTCTGATCTTCGAAGCGCACCTGATAGCCGACCAAGGAACCGAGCGGCGTGCCGAGCTCTTCGGCAACCCGACTGGCCACACTGCGTGCTGCAATCCGGCGCGGCTGGGTGTGGCCGATCAAGCCGTGCTGACCGCGACCGATCTCCAGACAGATTTTCGGTAATTGCGTGGTTTTACCCGAACCGGTTTCGCCGGCGATGATCAAGACCTGGTGCTTTTCCAGCGCTTTCTTGATCTCGTCGCGCTTGGCGGCGATCGGCAAACTGTCGTCGTAACGAATCACCGGCAGGCTGGCCTTGCGCGCCAGCACCTGATCACAGGACGCCTGCATGCGCGCCACCCACTGGGCCAGTTTGGCCTCATCAGGTTTCTTGCGCAGCTCAAGCAACTGCCGCCGCAGCCGGTGACGGTCGGCGAGCATGGCGTGGTCGAGGTTTTTCAGCAGTTTGTCGATGGAGGGCGATTCGTCGGTCATCGGGTACGCAATTCGGTCGTCTATTTGTGCAGGGGGCCGATTGTCGCAGATTTGCCTTCGATTGGCCTGCTTCCCCTGTAGGAGCTGCCGAAGGCTGCGATCTTTTGATCTTGTTTTTTTAAAAGCAAAATCAAAAGATCGCAGCCTTCGGCAGCTCCTACAGAGGAGTTATTCGTTGTCCAGGCCTTTGCGGCGGTACGGGAAGACGTCGATGATTTTGCCGGCGCGAATCGCCTCCTGCAGGCTCTTCCAGTAATCCGCGTTATACAACTCGCCATGCAACTGATCGAACAACTTGCGTTGCCCCGAATCAGCGAACAAAAACGGCGGAAATTCTTCCGGAAACACATCCAGCGGCCCGATCGAGTACCACGGTTCAGAGGCCATTTCGTCCTCCGGCGTGCGCGGCGCAGGAATGTGACGGAAGTTGGCTTCGGTCAGGAAACAGATCTCGTCATAGTCGTAAAACACCACACGCCCGTGACGGGTAACGCCAAAGTTCTTCAACAGCATGTCGCCGGGAAAGATGTTCGCCGCCGCCAGTTGTTTGATCGCCAGCCCGTAATCCTCCAGCGCCTCGCGCACTTGCGCGTCATTGGCGTTTTCCAGATAGAGGTTAAGCGGGGTCATTCGCCGCTCGGTCCAGCAGTGGCGGATCAGCACGGTGTCGCCCTCAACCGATACCGTCGACGCTGCCACTTCGAGCAATTCCTCAAGACACGCCGGATCAAACTTGGTCAGCGGAAAACGGAAATCAGCGAACTCCTGGGTATCGGCCATCCGCCCTACCCGGTCGACACTTTTCACCAGTCGGTACTTCTCGATCACCGTCGCACGGTCGACGTTTTTCGAGGGCGAAAAGCGGTCCTTGATGATCTTGAACACGGTGTTGAAGCCCGGCAGGGTGAACACGCTCATGACCATGCCGCGCACGCCGGGGGCCATGATGAATTGATCGTCGGTGTTGGCCAGGTGATTGATCAGCGCCCGGTAAAACTCGGATTTGCCGTGTTTGTAAAAGCCGATCGAGGTGTACAGCTCGGCAATGTGTTTGCCCGGCAGGATGCGCCGCAGGAAGCCGATGAACTCCGCCGGCACCGGCACATCAACCATGAAGTACGAGCGGGTGAAGGAGAAGATGATCGACACGTCGGCTTCGTCAGTGATCAACGCATCGATCTGGATCCCGCGCCCTTCTCGGTGCAGCAGCGGAATCACCAGCGGCCATTGCTCGTCGCGGGTGTAGATGCGCCCGACCAGGTACGCGCCCTTGTTGCGGTACAGCACCGAGGAAAACAGCTCGACGCTAAGCTCCGGATCCTTGCACACCCAGTCCGGCAGGTTCTCACGCAGTTGCGCTTCGAGGCGCTGCAGGTCACCCGGTAAATCGGCGTAGTCTTCGCTGAAACGGTAATCGGCAAAAATGCTCGCGAGCATCCCCGATAACTGCCCTTGCGGTTTATAGGTACGGGTTTGCGCGGCGCGGGCACGGCGCAGGCTCGGGCGCGTGGTGTGAATGAACATGCAGCCATCGCTGATCAGGTCATGGCTGAACAGCCCGCAGAAAATCGAGTTGTACCAGGTCTCGGACAGTTCATCGTCGAAGCGCAGGTCGATAACGCTGATGTAGGCGCTTTTCACCAGCGGCCAGCAGCTGACGTTCATCAGCGTGTCGTCGTCGAAATGTTCGCGCAAGCGGGCGATGGTCTCTCCGACCTTTTCCTCGTAGAGGTTGATCCGCGCCGCCGATGCCGTTTGCGTCTCTTGCCAGCGTGCTTGCTCGAAACGCTCGCGCGCGCCGTCAGTGATCCGCCGGAAATGCTCGCGATAATCGTCAAAGCCATCGAGGATCATGCGGGCGATGTCGGTGGCTGGCCATTGCTGCGGCATAAATGAGACCTCGGCGTACGTTTGGAAATCTGTGCCTGAGCTTAGCCACGGTTGCGGGCACAGGTGAAGTGCAATTTCGGCCAAATGCCGTTCCGGTTGTTACCGCGTGTGGTTTTCTGTGTGTAAGCGGCGACTGCGGGAAATTAAATGTCCGATTAGCGGTTGCCTTGATCCGGGGCCTCGGCAACACTCTCGTCCCGATCAAGGAAGGAGCCCCGCCGTGAGCCCTGTCGATATTTTCCGTATGTTGTCGCTGGCAGCCATCTGGGGCGCGAGTTTCCTGTTCATGCGCGTGATTGCGCCCGTGATCGGGACCATTCCGACTGCGTTTTTTCGCGTGTCGATCGCGGCCGTCGGTCTGCTGGTGATCCTCGGTTTGATGCGCATCAGTTGGGATTTCAAAGGCAAACTGAAAACCGTGATGCTGCTCGGCGTGATCAACTCGGGGATTCCGGCGACGCTGTATTCGGTTGCCGCGCAAGTGCTGCCGGCCGGTTACTCGGCGATTTTCAACGCCACCACGCCGTTGATGGGCGTGTTGATTGGCGGATTGTTCTTCAGTGAAAGATTGACCGTCGCCAAATTGAGCGGCGTCTTCCTCGGACTGTTCGGGGTTGGCGTGCTGACGCGCGCAGGGCCGGTGGCATTCGATCTGCAATTGTTGATGGGCGCCGTCGCCTGCCTGCTGGCGACCACCTGTTATGGCTTTGCCGGGTTTCTTGCGCGGCGCTGGCTGGATCAGGCTGGCGGGCTGGACAGTCGGTTATCGGCACTGGGCAGCATGCTCGGCGCGACATTGTTCCTGCTGCCGCTGTTTGGCTACAGCGTGGCAACCCAGCCACCCGTGAGTTGGGGCGGCTGGCATGTCTGGCTGTCGCTGCTCGGTCTGGGTCTGGGCTGCACGGCGTTTGCGTACATCATTTATTTCCGCCTGCTTAGCTCGATCGGCCCGGTGAAATCGATGACCGTGACCTTCATGATTCCGCCGTTTGGCGTGTTGTGGGGGGCGTTGCTGCTGGATGAGCCGCTGTCGATGGCGCACATTTATGGCGGCGTGCTGATTGCGGCGGCGTTGTGGCTGGTGCTGAAGCCTGCGGTGGTAAAGCCGGCGGAGGTACCGGCCCGGTAGATTTGTGCTGGTGCAGAAAAGGCTATCGCGAGCAGGCTCACTCCTACAATTGGAATGCATCCCCCTGTAGGAGTGAGCCTGCTCGCGATTGGCGGCCGAACAGCCGCCACCTGACTCTCTGTTACCCCGTTTTACGAAACACAAACGCCAACCCAACAATGATCAGCAGCATCCCCAGCACACTCAACGCCGCCAGCCGATTACCGAAAATCAGGTAATCCATCACCGCCGTCACCGCCGGCACCAGATAAAACAGGCTGGTGACGTTCACCAGATTGCCCTGCGCAATCAGCCGATACAGCAACAGCGTCGCCAGCACCGACACCACCAACCCCATCCACAACACCGGCAGGAAAAACCCTGCGCTGTGTTCAAAATGAAACGGCTGGAACGGCACAAAAATCCCGCAGAGCAACAGCCCGGCAAGGTACTGCACCGGTAGCGTGCCGAGGGGATTGTCGGTGATGCGCTTCTGCATGATCGAACCGAGCGTCATGCTCGCGAGCGCCAGCAACCCGAAGAGCATTCCCGCCCAGGACATGCCGGCCAGACCGATACCCTGATAGACCACCATGATCAGCCCGGCCAGCCCCAGCGCCAGGCCGAACAAGCGGCTCGCTGAGCGCTGTCGTTCCATCAGCACCACCGTAAGAATCGGTTGCACGCCCATGATCGTGGCCATCACGCCGGGTGTGACTTTGGTGTTCAGGGCCAGCAGATAGAAAATCTGATAAGCCCCCAGCAACACCACGCCCGTGGCAATCGCATACAGCATCGGCTTGCCGCCCTTGGGCAACTTCAACTTGAGCAACGGCGCCAGCAGTACCAGCCCGCACAAGGCAATCGCAAAACGTATCAGCAGAAAGGCAAAGGGGGTCGCGTGCGCCAGCCCCCATTTGGAGAAGATCGCCCCGCTGCTCCACAGCAGAACGAACAGGCTCGTGGACGCCGCCGCGAGCGCGGATTTTTTCGAAAGGACAAACATGAATACCACCTGTAGTCAGGCAAATAGCCAACTCAGCCGAGGCTGAAATTCAGTAGGTTTTTTCAGGCGGGCATAGGGGGCAGCAAAAACGCTGATCAGCCCGAAACGCCAACGCCCGGCGGTGATACGACTGCGAACACCGGCGTGCTACTGACAGGTGGGGGGTAATGACTGATCTGCCTTGGCTGCTGATTCCCGCACGGCAGGACGCCAGCGTTGACCGCTGAATCGACTACCGCGTTGATGAGGGATGCAGGCATTGGGGCTGATCTTTTTGAATGGATACGTAAGTCGGTTGGCTCACGTGGGGCTGAATATAACCAGCGTAGGACATGGATTGCAATGACTTGGGCGAATGGCCGCTAGCGACAGGTGGATTGGAGACGCTTAGGCTGAATTGCAATGGCAGCACCCATCCATGGAGGACAAGGAATGCACGGAATCACATGCCAAAGGAACGGACATCTTTGCGATATCAGTTGTATCGATCACAAGCCAGAAAGCAGGCCGCTATCGTCACCGCCCGGTTACAGCTTCAACCGGCGCAAAATGAATCGACTCTCATAGATTTATCAAAAGTTCGTTTCGAACCGATCAATCAGCAAGCAGTGGAAGCGTCACGACTTTGGAAAGATCAGCACTTCGCGTGGTGTGAAGTCGTTGAATGGAAAGCCCGGGAACCCTTGTCTCTCGACATAGCGATCTGGCACGAAGAGCAGCTTTGCGGACTGTGCTTTGCAAATCCAAACGCCAGCAGGAAAAGAATACGAATTGTGCGTCTGGAAGGACGCCCTAGAGAAAAACATCCGTTGAAAAACCGTATCGGTGCATTGGCGTTGATCGCAATCGAACAATATGCCCAATTCCTTGGAAGCAATATTCTCGAAATCCAGGAGCCTTTGAAGGGTGCGGTTTCACATTATCAAAAACTCGGCTTTGACTTCGATTCTCAGGGCCGCCTTGTAAAAAACCTAGAGAACCGAGTATCGTGAAAACTGTTCAAATAACGATCAATAGTGGTGGAAACATGAGCAAATCCGAGAAAAAGGCTCCCACTAGAAAGGGATCTCTTGCCCGCAGCAGAAAATCTGGAGAGGTGCTTCTGACTGCAAGCCAAAACCGGCTTCTGAAATTACTGGAAACCGGTACTGACACAGAAGAGCCGAGTGTACTCGCAGCAGGTCGCCTGTAAGTTTCCCAATAAAAAACCGCTCCCAAAGAGCGGTTTTTTCATTTCAATATCCAGCCTCAGCCAAACAACCAATACCCCAACAACGTCAACACCACCACCGCCAATACTGGTCGTGCCACGCGGTAGGCCTTGGGATTACGGCGCTTCCACTGTTTCACAACGCCGCTGAATTTGTCGCTGAAGTTCTTGCTCCACGCGTAAGCCTGGTTGATCCCGCCCACGCGCTCGTCGTCAAGATTCTGCGGCGCAGTGGCGCGGCCGAGCCAGGCGCTGATCGAACGGTTAATGCGAGTCATGAAGCGGTTTTTCAGCGGACGTTCGACGTCGCAGAACAGAATGACGCGGGTTTGCTCGGTTTCGTTTTTAACCCAGTGCACGTAGGTCTCATCGAACATCACGTCTTCACCGTCGCGCCAGGCGTAAACCTGACCGTCGACGAAGATCCGGCAATCGTCAGAGTTAGGCGTCGACAAGCCGAGGTGATAACGCAGAGAGCCGGCAAACGGATCGCGGTGCGGGTTGAGGTGACTACCGCCCGGTAGCAACGCAAACATCGCGCCTTTTACATTCGGGATCGCACTGACCAGCGCCACGGTTTTCGGACACAGGGTTTCGGCTGAAGGCAGCGGTTTGTCGTACCACTTGAGGTAGAAACGCTTCCAGCCTTTCTTGAAGAACGAACCGAAACCGGCGTCGTTGTTCTTCTCGGCGGCGCGAATATAGCCCTCGTCGAACAGGTGCATGGCTTCGTCGCGGATGGTTTGCCAGTTGTCGCGCAACACGTCCAGCTCTGGAAACTTGCTGCGATCCAGATAAGGCTTCGACGGCACGCCAGAGAACATGTACATCAAGGCGTTGTACGGAGCGAACAGCGCCGAATGGTTGACGAACTGACGCAGTACCGGCAAACGCGCCTTGCCGCGCAAATGCACATAGAGCGTGCTGCCGAGAAACAGCAACAGCACAAACGCCTTGGCGGCAAACGAAACGGTCATCCACAACTCCTTGATAAAAAACGACGCTGCGATGCCATTTACCCGGCATGGCAGCCGGCCATGATAAACACTACCGGCGTCGGGAAAAACCCGTACATTCCAAGATTCAGTGTTAAGCAATGCGCAATAAAGCGCTTATTAACATAACGATCCTGAACCTTGGCTGACCTGAATCAATCCAGATTACTGCTGATTCTCCTGCTCGGTGAACAGGTCGCTGAACAACATGCTCGACAGATAACGCTCACCCGAGTCCGGCAGGATCACGACGATGGTCTTGCCCTGCATTTCCGGGGTCTCCGCCAGACGCACGGCAACCGCCATCGCTGCACCGCAGGAGATCCCGCACAAGATTCCTTCTTCCTGCATCAAACGCAGGGCCATGGCTTTCGATTCTTCGTCAGTCACCAACTCAACCCGGTCTACCATCGACAGATCGAGGTTTTTCGGCACAAAACCTGCGCCGATACCCTGAATCTTGTGCGGGCTCGGCTTGATCTCTTCACCGGCCAGCGCTTGCGTGATCACCGGTGAGGACACCGGCTCCACGGCCACGGAGAGAATCGGTTTGCCCTGGGTATTCTTGATATACCGCGAAACACCGGTGATGGTTCCGCCGGTTCCGACGCCGGCCACCAATACGTCGACAGCGCCGTCGGTGTCGTTCCAGATTTCCGGGCCGGTGGTTTTTTCATGAATGGCCGGGTTGGCCGGGTTATCGAACTGCGCTGGCATGAAATATTTGTCGGCATCACTGGCCACGATTTCAGCGGCTTTTTCGATCGCGCCTTTCATGCCCTTGGCCGGTTCGGTCAACACCAGTTCAGCGCCCAGTGCTTTGAGCACCTTACGGCGCTCGATGCTCATCGAGGCCGGCATGGTCAGCATCAATTTGTAACCGCGAGCGGCGGCGACGAAGGCCAGGCCTATGCCAGTGTTGCCCGAGGTCGGCTCGACGATGGTCATGCCGGGCTTGAGTTTGCCGCTGCTTTCGGCGTCCCAGATCATGTTGGCGCCGATCCGGCATTTCACCGAATAACCGGGGTTGCGCCCCTCGATCTTGGCCAGAATGGTCACGCCACGCGGCGCAATACGGTTGATCTGCACCAGCGGCGTGTTGCCGATGGAATGGGCATTGTCAGCAAAAATACGGCTCATGGCTGGGTCCTTATGCAGCATTGAATTCAGCGCTCCAAGGTATGCCTGTTGCCCATCACAGTCCAGTCGAGGCGAACGTCTGCAACACGCAGTAGTCAATCGCTTTACATCGTTCGGGAATTGTCACCATGAAACGTCGCTACAGCTGGCCCTTGTGGACTTTTGCGGGAATCGTCGTGCTGCTGATTGCGCTGCACATCGCCCTGCCCTACGTGGTGCGCGATTACCTGAATGACAAATTGGCCAACATGGGCGATTACCGTGGTCAGATCACCGACGTTGACCTGGCGTGGTGGCGCGGCGCCTACAAAATCAACGGTCTGAAGATTGTCAAAGTCGACGGCAAAGTGCCGGTGCCGTTCGTTAACGCACCGTTGATCGACCTTTCAGTCAGTTGGCACTCGCTGTGGTACGACCATGCCGTCGTCGCTCAAGTGAAGTTCTTCAAACCTGAAATCAACTTCGTCGACGGTGGCGCCAACAAACAGAATTCCCAAACCGGTCAAGGCACCGACTGGCGTGAGCAGTTGGGCAAGTTGTTGCCCATCACCCTCGACGAAGTGCAGATCAACGACGGTCGCATCAGTTTCCGCAACTTCAACTCCAAACCGCCGGTGAACATGAATGCCACTGACGTCAACGCGAGCATCTACAACCTGACCAACGTGGTCGATAAGGACGGTAAACGCGACGCCCGTTTCGAAGGCAAAGCCTTGCTACTCGGCCACGCACCGCTGGAAACCACCGCCACCTTCGATCCGTTGAGCAATTTTGAAGACTTCGAATTCCGCCTGCGCGCCAAAGATATCGAACTCAAGAGCATGAACGACTTCGCTTCGGCCTACGGCAAGTTCGACTTCAATGCCGGTCACGGCGATGTAGTGATTGAGGCCAAAGCCAAAAAGGCGCAAGTAAACGGCTACATCAAACCCCTGCTGCGTGACGTCGAAGTGTTCAACTGGCAGCAGGACGTGGAAAACAAGAACAAGAGCATCTTCCGCTCCGTCTGGGAAGCGCTGGTCGGCGGCACGGAAACCGTGCTGAAGAACCAGGCGAAAAACCAGTTTGCGACCAAGGTTGAGCTGAGCGGCAATGTGCACCAGCAAAATATCAGCGCGTTTGAAGCGTTTTTGCAGATTTTGCGTAATGGCTTTGTTCAGGCCTTCAATGCGCGGTATGAACGGCCCAAGCCGGATGCGGGTTAGGATTTACGGGCGAAATGCATCCCGATAAAAGGTATCTGCGCCGATCTGGATATCTGCGGCCAACCATTCAACAGTCCAGCCATTATCTGCCAGACGAGCAGTTGCAAAGACTATCGGATCGATTAATGGGGCGAGTCCTGGATATGTTTGGATATCGCAACTCAAATCGACTGTTACTTGCCGGCTATCGCAAAAGGTCAGTGCGAGTCGGCGGTCTGTAAGCGCTACGGCAGCGGACAAGCGTGGTCTTTTTATGCTCGACATGTATTAAAAGCCTCCGAGTGAACGGGATGGGGCTGCTTCGCAGCCCAGCGGGAGCAAGCTCCCTCGCCACAGAAAGCCCTTTTGCCGCAAGTCATGCGGTGTGTTCAGAGGCTATCGCCGAATCAACCGGGTAAAAATACTGGCCATGCGCCGAGAATGAGTCAACATGTGACGCCCCATTCAGAGACTGAATAAGCCGTCTGCGTTCACAGTCGACCGGCCTGCGCGTTATAGTCGGGCATCCGATTATTTCGCCCCCGCCCTGCCCGTTCAGGTCGGCGTTACCGTTCGAGGATTAGCCGATGAAGTTCGAAGGCACCCAGGCCTACGTCGCCACCGATGACCTGAAGCTGGCGGTCAACGCCGCCATCACCCTGGAGCGGCCGCTGCTGGTCAAGGGCGAGCCGGGCACCGGCAAGACCATGCTCGCCGAGCAGCTGGCCGAATCGTTCAATGCCAAGCTGATCACCTGGCACATCAAATCCACCACCAAGGCCCATCAGGGCTTGTACGAGTACGATGCGGTCAGCCGTCTGCGCGACTCGCAGCTGGGCACTGAAAAAGTCCACGACGTGCGCAACTACCTGAAGAAAGGCAAGCTCTGGGAGGCTTTCGAGTCCGAAGAGCGGGTCATTTTGCTGATCGACGAGATCGACAAGGCCGATATCGAGTTCCCCAACGACCTGCTGCAAGAACTCGACAAGATGGAGTTCTACGTTTACGAGATCGACGAGACCATCAAGGCCAAGAAGCGCCCGATCATTATCATTACTTCGAACAACGAGAAAGAGCTGCCGGACGCTTTCCTGCGCCGCTGCTTCTTCCACTACATCGCTTTCCCGGATCGCCCGACCCTGCAGAAAATCGTCGACGTGCATTACCCGGACATCAAGAAGGATCTGGTCAGCGAAGCGCTGGACGTGTTCTTCGACGTGCGCAAAGTGCCGGGCCTGAAGAAGAAGCCGTCGACCTCCGAGCTGGTCGATTGGCTGAAGCTGCTGATGGCCGACAATATTGGCGAAGCGGTGCTGCGCGAACGCGATCCGACCAAGGCGATTCCGCCGCTGGCCGGTGCTTTAGTGAAGAACGAACAGGACGTGCAACTGCTTGAGCGTCTGGCGTTCATGAGCCGTCGCGGCACCCGCTAAGAGGCTGATGCCATGTTGCTCAACCTGTTCAATGAAATGCGTGCCGCCAAGGTGCCGGTGTCGGTGCGCGAACTGCTCGACCTGATCAACGCGCTGAAACAGCGCGTGACCTTCGCCGACATGGACGAGTTCTATTACTTGTCGCGGGCGATTCTGGTGAAGGACGAGCGCCATTTCGACAAGTTCGACCGTGCGTTCGGCGCCTACTTCAATGGCCTCGAAAAGCTCGACGATCACTTACAGGCGCTGATTCCCGAAGAGTGGCTGCGCAAGGAGTTCGAGCGCTCGCTGAGCGACGAGGAACGCGCGCAGATCCAGTCCCTCGGCGGCCTGGACAAGCTGATCGAAGAATTCAAAAAACGTCTGGAAGAACAGAAGGAACGCCACGCCGGCGGCAACAAATGGATTGGCACCGGCGGCACCAGCCCGTTTGGCTCCGGCGGCTTCAACCCGGAAGGCATTCGGGTGGGCGATGCCGGCAAGCGTCAGGGCAAAGCGGTAAAAGTCTGGGATCAGCGCGAATACAAGAATCTCGACGACTCGGTGGAACTGGGCACGCGCAACATCAAGGTTGCCCTGCGTCGTCTGCGTAAATTCGCTCGCCAGGGCGCGGCGGAAGAACTTGATATCGTCGGCACCATCGATCACACCGCCAAAGACGCGGGCCTGCTGAACATTCAGATGCGCCCGGAGCGGCGCAATACGGTGAAGCTGTTGTTGCTGTTCGACATCGGCGGTTCGATGGACGCGCACGTGAAGATCTGTGAGGAGTTGTTCTCGGCCTGTAAGACCGAGTTCAAGCATCTGGAGTACTTCTACTTCCACAACTTCGTTTACGAATCGGTGTGGAAGAACAACATGCGCCGCACTTCCGAGCGCACCTCTACCCAGGATCTTCTGCACAAGTACGGCGCTGACTATAAGGTAATTTTCATTGGCGACGCGGCGATGGCGCCTTATGAAATCACCCAGGCCGGGGGCAGTGTCGAGCACTGGAACGAAGAGCCGGGTTATGTGTGGATGCAGCGGTTTATGGAGAAGTACAAGAAGCTCATCTGGATCAATCCGTATCCGAAAGATACCTGGGGGTATACCTCGTCGACCAATATCGTCAGGGATTTGATCGAGGATCAGATGTATCCGTTGACGTTGCGTGGGCTTGAGGAAGGGATGCGGTTTTTGTCCAAATGACGACCAGATCGTTCCCACGCTCTGCGTGGGAACGCATCCAGTGACGCTCTGCGTCACAGGGACGCGGAGCGTCCCGGGCGGCATTCCCACGCGGAGCGTGGGAACGATCAAATTCGCGTTCCCCTGTAGGAGCTGCCGCAGGCTGCGATCTTCTGATCTTCAGCCAAATCTCTGCAAATACTCGATATGTTCGCGATGTGCGACATCCTGCACCACCGGCCGCAACCGCACCTGCGTCCCCGGCAAACACTGCGCCAACCGCGCCAACGCCAGCGGCGTTAACGCGCCCAACCGTGGATACCCACCAATCGTCTGCCGATCATTGAGCAACACAATCGGCTGGCCATCCGGCGGCACCTGCACCGCGCCCAACGGAATCCCCTCGGAAATCATCGGTTGGCCTTGATATTCCAACGCCTTGCCGAGCAAACGAATGCCCATGCGATCCGCGCGACTGTCCAGCGTCCACGCACTGTTAAACACATCAAACAGACTCTGCCCGCTGAACTGGCCGATCTGTGCGCCGAGCACCAGATCCAGCGGCGCATTCGATTTCAGATCCGGCCGTAAAGCCACAGGCACTTCGCGAACACACAGCGATTCCCCGTGGTAACTCAGCGTCAAACCCTTGGCCAATGGCAAGCCCAAACCATCCAGCCCGCCGAGTTCTTCGCGCACCACCGTCGCGCTGCTGCCCAACACTTTCGGCGCGTCAAAGCCACCGGGCGCCGCAAGATACGCCCGGGCACCGAGCAACGGTTGCGTGAACTGCAATTTCTGCCCTTTGCCCAATTTGAAACTGCGCCACGGCGCCAACGGCTGACCATCAACCTGCGCGCCAAGATCCGCCCCGGCCAGCGCCAGCAAGCAATCCTCTTCCGCCACCACCGCAAACCCGCCGAGAGTGATTTCGATCACCGCTACATCCAGCCCATTGCCCAGCAGCCAATTGGCCCAACTCATGGAATTCCAATCCGCCGCGCCGCCCTGAGTCACGCCCAGATGCCGCACACCAAATCGCCCGGCGTCCTGCAACAGGCACAGCGGCGTACTCGCCTCAATCGTCAATCGGCTCATGCCTGCGCCTCCAGTGGCGTGTCGTCGCCGCCCAGATTGATGAACTCGGCATGGCTCACGGCTTCGAAACGCACGGTGTCGCCGGGTTGCATCAGGCTGTAGCCATCGCGATGACGGTCAAACAGTTTCGCCGGCGTACGACCGATCAGATTCCAGCCACCGGGCGAGACCACGGGATAGGCTGCGGTTTGCCGCTCAGCGATACCGACGCTGCCAGCGGCGACTTTCTTGCGCGGCGTGTTCAAACGTGGCGCCGCGAGGATTTCTTCGACCAAACCCATAAAGGCAAAACCCGGCGCGAAGCCGAGAGCGAATACCTGATATTCGCGGCCGCTATGGCGACGAATCACCTCCTCCAGCGCCAGCCCACTGCGCGCAGCCAGCAAGCTCAATTCAGGCCCGACGCTCAAGTCATACCACACCGGCAGCACATGACACTGACCGGCAGATCGTGAGTTCGGCGACAAATCAATCAGCGCCTCAGCGATCAATTCCCGCGCCTGATTCGGGCTCAAAACCGTCAAATCGTAATGCACCATCAGCGTCGTGTACGACGGCACCAGATCGATCAATTGCGCGCCGAACACCGAACGCAAACGCTCACTGGCAGCGAGCATCCACGGCATGTTGGCCTCAGCGATTTCATCGAACAGACGCAGCATCAGGCAATCCAGTGCCACCACTTCAATCCTTGGGTTCATTGCGCGTCCTGCTGATTCAAGGCCTCGCGAATGCGCTGCACGGCGGCCACCGAACTGGCGTTGTCGCCGTGCACGCAGAGGGTGTTGGCGTGCAGGCGCAACGCACTGCCATCGCTGGCGGTGAGATTGTCGCCACGGGCGATGGTCAGCGCTTGCTCGATGATTTTTTCAGGGTCGTGATGCACCGCCCCCGGCAGTTGTCGCGAAACCAGTTTGCCAGCGCTGTCATAGGCGCGGTCGGCGAACGCTTCGAACCACAACGTCACGCCATATTCATCACCGATCTGCTGCGCGGCCGAGTTGTCGCGAGTGGCCATCAACATCAGCGGCAGGCTGCTGTCGTAAGCGGCCACGGCCTGAATCACCGCACGCAATTGCGCCGGGTTGGTCATCATGTCGTTGTACATCGCGCCGTGCGGTTTGACGTAACTGACCTCGCCTCCCTGCGCCTTGCAGATGCCGTCGAGGGCGCCTATCTGGTAATGCAGGATGTCTTGCAGCTCTTGCGCCGAATACGCCATGGAACGGCGGCCGAAACCTACCAGATCCTGATAAGCCGGATGCGCGCCGATTTTTACGCCGTGGCTCATCGCCAGGCGGACGGTTTTACGCATGATGCTCGGGTCGCCGGCATGGAAACCGCAGGCGATGTTGGCGCAATCGATGAAGGGCATGACCTCGGCGTCCAGACCCATGGTCCAGCTGCCGAAGCTCTCGCCAATGTCGCAATTCAATAGCAGGCGGCTCACGGTGAACACTCCTGTAGGGGCTTGTCTTTTTATCTGTAGGACTGTGCCTGGCAGGTTATCAGTTACTGCGCATCGAGTTGCTTGCCACGGGTTTCCGGCAGGCTCAATGCCGCGATAATCACCACGCCGTAAGACACCGCCGCGAAAGCACCAATGCCGACACTCAATGGCACGGTCTGACTAAGCAAACCGATCAGCAGCGGAAACAATGCCGCCAGCGCCCGCCCGATGTTGTAGCAAAAACCCTGCCCCGAACCGCGAATCCGCGTCGGAAACAACTCAGTGAGAAACGCGCCCATGCCGCTGAAAATCCCTGAGGCGAAGAAGCCCAGCGGGAAGCCCAGCCACAGCATTACGCCGTTGCTTACCGGCAATTGCGTATAGAGCAAAACGATGGTGAACGAGCCGACCGCGAACAGAATGAAATTCTTTTTGCGGCCAAGCAGATCGGTCAGATAGGCGCTGATCACGTAACCGACGTAAGAGCCGACAATCACCATCGCCAGATAACCGCCAGTACCGAGTACGCTCAAACCGCGTTCGTTCTTGAGGAAGGTCGGCAGCCAGGAAGTGATCGCGTAATAACCGCCCAGCGCACCGGTGGTCAGCAGCGAAGCGCGGAACGTGGTGAAGAGCATGCCCGGCGCGAAGATCTCGTAAAATTTCGATTGATTCTCCGGCGTTTGCCGGGCCTTGGCTTCGCGATAGATCTCCGGATCCTTGACCAGACGGCGGACGAAAATCACAAAAATCGCCGGTACGATGCCGAGGATGAACAGCGCGCGCCAGGCGTCTTCCGGTGGCAACACCGAGAACAGCAGCGCGTACAGAATCGCCGTCAGCCCCCAGCCCAGCGCCCACCCGGATTGCACCATGCCCACCGCTTTGCCGCGATCCTTGGCGCGGATCACCTCACCGATCAGCACCGCGCCTGCCGTCCATTCGCCGCCGAAACCGAAGCCCATCAAGGTGCGGGCGATCAGCAGTTGTTCGTAGTTTTGCGCGAAACCGCAGAGAAATGTGAAGAAGGCGAACCACAGCACCGTCAGTTGCAGGGTGCGCACGCGGCCGATGCGGTCGGAGAGAATCCCGGCGACCCACCCGCCAATCGCCGAAGCAATCAAGGTGCTGGTGTGAATCAGCCCGGCCTCGCCGGTGGTGATGCCCCACATTGCAATCAGCGTCGGCACGACGAAGCTGAGCATCTGCGTGTCCATGCCGTCCAGACCGTAGCCGATCTTGCAGCTCCAGAAGGTGCGGCGCTCCTGCTGGTTGATGTTGCGATACCAGTCGAATGGCCCCGGACGCGCCGGTGCCGGGGATGCTTCTAGGGTGTCGGGAGCACTCATGGCTTATCTCCGCAGGTTTTTTATTGGTCTTGTTCGTAGCCCCGACGACGCCTATCGTGGGAACCGGATGCGCCGATTTTTCGTCGCCCGGGCGTGCTGCGTCCAACGAATAAAACCCCGCCTTAGGCATAAGAAAAATTTGTCACCCGAGCCTTGCCCATGAACCTGAAGTTTCTCGAGACCTTTGTCTGGGTCGCCCGCCTGAAGAGTTTTCGCCTGACCGCCGACAAGCTGTTCACCACCCAGGCATCGATTTCCAGCCGCATTGCGGTGCTGGAGGGCGAGCTGGGGGTGAAGCTGTTTCTGCGTGATTCGCGCGGTGTCAGCCTGACGCCCGAGGGCCTGAAAGTGCTCGACTATGCCGAGCAGATGCTCGACACCATGTCAGCGCTGAAGCAGTCGATCGAGACTCGCTCAAGCAAGGTCGGCCGCGTGCGCATCGGCGTGATGGACACGGTGATCCACACGTGGCTGAGCCCGTTGGTGGCGCAGATGACCGATCTGTACCCGCGCGTGGAAATCGAGCTGGTGGCGGATACCTCGCTGAACCTCTGCGATCAGCTGCAAAAAGGTTTTCTCGATATCGTTCTGCAAACCGATCTGGTGCGCCACGAAAGTGTGCGCAGCCTGGAACTGGCCAGCCATCCGCTGGGCTGGATCGTCGCCAGTAATTCGATCTACAACCGCGACTACGCCGACCTCGCTGAACTGGCGCAGGAACGCATCATCACCTACTCGAAAAACTCCCGACCACATCAGGATCTACTGGCGTTGATGCAGGCGAACGGCGTGATGGCGCCGCGTTTGAATTGCGTGAATTCGGTGTCGGCGATCACGCGATTGTTGCGCGATGGATTCGGAATTGGCGTGCTGCCGCCGGTGTTGGTGGCGGAGGAACTGGCGCGGGGGGAATTGACCTTGCTGAACATCGATCAGCGGCCACCGGATTTGCAGGTGGTGGTGTCGTGGCGGGTGGGGGTTGAGTGGGTCGAGGAGATTGTGACGTTGTGTCAGCAGGTGTTGGCGGGGTATGCGCAGAAGGTTGGTGATGGGTATGTGGTTTTGACTCCTTAACAGCAAAAGATCGCAGCCTTCGGCAGCTCCTACATGATCGTTCCCACGCTCCGCGTGGGAATGCCTCAATGGACGCTCCGCGTCCGCTTTGGGACGCGGAGCGTCCCGGGCTGCATTCCCACGCAGAGCGTGGGAACGATCATCAGAGGCCGCGCACGTCGCGGTCTTCGATCGGGCGGCTTTGGCGCAAACGTCGGCCGCCGAGCACGACCCAGTCAATCAGACGGAACACGCATTCGATCCCGAACGACAGCAACAGCGCGCCGCTCATGCCCCAGATCATCGCTTCCGGCGTCAGCAGAATCTGATAGCTGTAGCCATTCCAGGTTTCCTTGCGAATGTCCGGATCCGCCGCCAGCACCACTTGCAGGAAGCGGATGTACCAAGGGCCCTGCATCGCCTGGAACTGCTTGTCCAACGCCACCTGACGGGTGAGCAAAGTGTTCAGGCTATCCGCATCGCTACGGAATATCGGATCTTCACTGGCGCGATAATGCGCGACCAGCGCCTGCATATCGCCTTTGAAAAACTGATCAGCCGTGCCCTGAAAACCGCGCAAACCGGTCTGCGCTTCAATCAGATGCGCTTCGACGCGTTTTGCGTAATCGTTGATGAAGCCCGGCACCTGGACACCGATCAACAGGCCCGCCGCGAACAACACCAGCCGTAGATAACTGAGCAACATGGCGCGCAATCCTTATTCGGTCTTACCCTGGCTGACGCATTCGCCGCGTCGCCACAGGCTCCATTGGCCCGGTTCGTAGCGGGTCCAGGTTTCGTTTTCGGTCAACGGTTCGGTGGCAATCACGGTGACCACGTCGTTGGGCGTGGTTTCCGCCTGGAAATCGACGATCACATCGACATCCTTCAAGCGCGCCGGGCCGAACGGTGCGCGTCGAGTAATTTGTGCCAGTTTGGTCGAGCAATAGCAGAACAGCCAGTCGCCATCGCTGAGCAGGCAGTTGAACACGCCTTTGCTGCGGTATTCGGCGCAGGCGGCGACCAGATCCGGCAACAGTTCTTCTATATCGACCGGTTCCGGAAAGGCTGCACGCACGCGGTTGAGCAAATCGCAGAACGCCGCCTCGCTGTCGGTATCGCCGACCGGGCGGTAGAAACTTTTGATCGGGGTGAAATCGGCGAGTTGACCGTTGTGCGCGAAGCACCAGTTGCGGCCCCACAGTTCGCGGACGAACGGGTGAGTGTTGGAGAGGCAGACTTTGCCGACGTTGGCCTGGCGAATGTGGCCGATGACCACTTCGCTTTTGATCGGATAGCGCTGCACCAGATTGGCGACTTCCGACTCGCTGCTGGCCGCCGGATCCTGAAACAGGCGCAAGCCGCGACCTTCGTAAAACGCGATGCCCCAGCCGTCGCGGTGCGGGCCGGTACGCCCGCCACGCTGCATCAGGCCGGTGAAGCTGAACACGATATCGGTCGGCACGTTGGCACTCATGCCCAGTAATTCACACATGTGCGGACTCTCGGGATTACAGGCGCGGCTCGACCCGCGTGCGCTGCGGATTGCTCGGGACGGGCGGACGACCGTAGCGGTCATCGCCGACGCCGCCGAACGGTTGATCGTCATCGCGATCATCGGCACGGGCGGCAGCTTTGGCGGCTTCTGCCTGCTCGCGGCGAGCACGGGACGCGCGTTCGATTGGCAGACGGATCAACACGAAGATCAGGTAAATACCGAGGGCGATCATGCTGTACATGAACAGATCGGAGATCGCTCGCCACGCGTTGTTGCCGACCTTGAACGCCAGATCCAGCGCGGTAATGGCGATAGACGGCGCAACTTTGGCTTTCACCGGGTCAATGATGGTCGGGCTGAACAGCAACACCGCCATCAGCACCCGCAGCGGCTCGCGCAGGTAGCGCCACATCCAGGTGGTCAGGCGCATCCATACCAACAGGCAGCCTACGGCGGCAAAGGCGTAGAGGCCCCAGGCGATCAGATAGTCGTTCTCGGTCATGGTGTCCATGGCAAGGCAGGCAAAGAGGCGCTTATAGTAACGACTTTTCGCCCGTCCGGCTTGTCCCAATAGACACAAGACCTGTAGGAGTGAGCCTGCTCGCGATGACGGACTGCCAGTCGACATTGATGTTGAAGCTGCCGGCCTCATCGCGAGCAGGCTCACTCCTACAGAGGTTGCAGTGTTTCCAGGATTTGCGAAAACCCCTATTCCGTACATTGTTCGAGAGCCTTCCATGCCCCAATCCGCCAACGTCAGCAGTGCTCCGATTGCCCACAAGGCGCCCGGCGCCGACCCGTATGCCTGGCTGCAGGAACGCGACACCGACGCAGTACTCGATTACCTCAAAGCCGAAAACGCCTGGCAGGAAGCGCAAACCGCCGATCAAGCCGAATTGCGCGAGACCCTGTTCGCAGAGATCAAGGGCCGGATTCTCGAGACCGACCTGTCCCTGCCCTCGCCGTGGGGCCCGTACCTGTATTACACGCGCACCACCGCTGGCGACGAATACGCGCGGCACTACCGCTGCCCGCGTCCGGCCGACGACAGCCTGACCCTTGATGAAAGTCGCGAACAGCTGTTGCTCGACCCGAACGTGCTGGCCAATGGCGGTTTCTTTTCGCTGGGCGCGTTCAGCATCAGCCCCGATCATCAGCGTCTGGCCTACAGCGTCGACGCCACGGGCGATGAGATTTACACGCTGTTCGTCAAAGAACTGTCCAACGACAAGGTCAGTGAGCTGGAATTCGAAGACTGCGACGGCAGCATGACCTGGGCCAACGACAGCCTGACCCTGTTCTTCGGCGAACTCGATGACACCCACCGCCCGCACAAACTGTTGCGCTATCGCCTCGATGGCACCGCCGCTGAAGAAGTCTTCAATGAGCCGGACGGTCGCTTTTTCCTGCATTGCTACCGTTCCAGTTCCGAGCAGCAATTGCTGCTGTCGCTGGGCAGCAAGACCACCAGCGAAGTCTGGGTGCTCGATGCCAATCAGCCGCACTTGCCGTTCACCTGCCTGGCGCCACGGGTCGAAGATCACGAGTACGACGTCGATCACGGCCTGCTCGATGGCACGTGGACATGGTTTATCCGCACCAACCGCGACGGCATCAACTACGCGCTGTATCAGGCGCCGGACACCGGCATTGCGCCGACTGAAGCCGAGTGGCAGAACTTGATCCCGCACAGCGACACGGTGATGCTCGACGGCGTCAGCCTCAACACCGAAGCCATGACCCTGAGCCTGCGCGAAGGTGGTCTGCCGATCATCGAAGTTCACCCACAAGGCCTGGCGCCTTATCGTGTGCAATTACCAGACGCGGCCTACAGCCTCTATGTGCAAAACAGCCTGGAATTCGAGAGCGATCGTATTCGTCTGCGCTACGAAGCGTTGAATCGCCCGGCTCAGGTACGCCAGTTGATCCTCGCCACTGGCGAACAAACCGTGCTGAAAGAAACTCCGGTACTCGGCCCGTTTGACGCCGACGCTTACGTCAGCCAGCGCCTGTGGGCCACCGCGCCGGACGGCACGCAGGTGCCGATTAGCCTGGTGATGAAGCGCGAAATGCTCGGCAAACCGGTGCCGCTGTATCTGTACGGTTATGGCGCTTACGGTTCGAGCCTGGATCCATGGTTTTCCCACGCGCGTTTGAGTCTGCTCGATCGCGGCATGGCCTTCGCCATCGCCCACGTGCGCGGCGGTGGTGAGCTGGGGGAAGCGTGGTATCGCGCCGGCAAGCAGGAACACAAACAGAACACCTTCAGCGACTTCATCGCCTGCGCCGAATTCTTGATCCTCAACGGCATTACCACGGCCGAAAAACTGGCGATCAGCGGCGGCAGCGCCGGCGGTCTGTTGATTGGCGCCGTATTGAATCAGCGTCCGGATCTGTTCGGCGTGGCGATTGCCGAAGTGCCGTTCGTCGACGTGCTCAACACCATGCTCGACCCGGAGCTGCCGCTGACCGTCACTGAATATGACGAGTGGGGCAATCCTGAAGAGCCGGAAGTTTACGAGCGGATCAAGGCGTACGCGCCGTACGAAAATGTCAGTGCACAGGCATATCCCGCGACACTGGTGATCGCCGGCTACAACGACAGCCGCGTGCAATATTGGGAAGCAGCCAAGTGGGTGGCGAAACTGCGCGCGAGCAAGACCGACGACAATTTGCTGCTGCTCAAGACTGAGCTGGGCGCCGGGCATGGCGGGATGAGCGGGCGTTATCAGGGATTACGTGACGTAGCGCTCGAATATGCATTTGTCTTCAAGGTTTTGGGCCTGGCCTGAGGAACTCCGTCGGTCACTTGGGTCTTAATTCCAGACCCAAGAGGCCGATACCCCACTGATCCCTGTAGGAGCTGCCGAAGGCTGCGATCTTTTGATCTTGATTTTTTGAGGGGCAAGATCAAAAGATCGCAGCCTTCGGCAGCTCCTACAGGGGACTGTGTAGAGCCTGATACTGAGACAACAGAATAAGACCGCACCGACATGTCAGAACCGACCTTCCTGAACAATGAAATCCGCGACTGGCTGATGGACTGTGGCCTGTTCGATCAATTGCAACTGGCCGACTTCGCCGCCGCCTCGGGCTACTTCAGCATCAGCACTGTGGCGGAAGGCGAGGCGATTTTCCGCGAGGGCGATGCCGGCAGTTTCATGTGCATCCTCCACACCGGCCAGGTCGCCGTGCAGAAAACCGGGCCCGACGGCCAGGTCATCACCATGGCCACCCTGCGCAGCGGCCGCGCCTTCGGTGAAATGGCCGTGCTCGACGGCGAACGGCGCTCAGCCACCTGCATCGCTGCGAGCAACTGCCAACTGTTGAACCTCGGCAAGGACTCGCTGGAAAAAATGCTCAACGACGCGCCGAAGATCGCCGCGAAAATCATCCGCGCCCTCGCCGTCTCGCTGTCGAAACGCCTGCGCATGGCCGACGGCCAGCTGGCGGCGCAACAGGTCTAACCGCCAGGCGATTTGGCCTTGCTGCCGCTCGGTTCAATGCCCGGGACTGGCTGATCCTTGCTTGGCGGCGTAGGCATTTCAATCGGCACCAGCGGCGGGCTGCCACTGCCGGCGCCTGACTTGGGAATGTTGATCGGCGTGATCTGCGGATACGGTGTCGGCGTTGCGGTACCGGGTGCGCCGGGCTGCGGCGTCGGGCTGACCGGAATGGTCTGCTGCGCCTGCACTGCAGTAATCGAGAGCGCGGCCAGGGCAATGACCGTTAGAATGGTGCGCTTCATCAAGGGCTCCGTTTGGCCTCTAGTCTGCGCTCAGGCTACTCCCAACGGGCCCGCTTGCCTTCCCCCTTGTAGAGATTTCCATGAAACGTTTCGTTCTGCTCGACACCACCCCGATTCCCGAAAGCGGCGGTGCCCTGTGCCTGTTCGAGTATGGCGAGGACTTCGTCATCAAGATTCAGGGCGGCGACGGCGGGCAATTGATGAACACGCGCATGCACGGCTCCGAAGATGCGTTGGCCGAGATTCCTTGCCGCAAAGTCGCCGGGCGGCCGGATTCGCGGGTGCTGATCGGCGGTCTGGGCATGGGCTTCACCCTCGCCTCCGCGCTCAAGCATCTGGGCAAGACCGCCGAAGTGGTGGTCGCCGAATTGGTGCCCGGCGTGGTCGAGTGGAACCGTGGCCCGCTCGGCGAGAAGTCCGGTCGTCCGCTGCTGGATCCGCGCACCGTCATCCGTCAGGAAGACGTGGCCAAAGTGCTGCAAAGCGAGCCGAATGGTTTCGACGCGATCATGCTCGACGTCGACAACGGCCCCGAAGGTCTGACGCAGAAGGCCAACAGCTGGCTGTACTCGGCCGCTGGTCTGAATGCCTGCGCCAAGGCCCTACGCCCGAAAGGCGTGTTGGCGGTGTGGTCGGCCAGCGCTGATCGGCTGTTTTCCGACAAATTGAAGAAGGCCGGTTTCAAGGCCGAAGAAGTTCAGGTCTTCGCCCACGGCAACAAGGGCACGCGCCACACAATCTGGATTGCCGAGAAGCTCAAGGGCTGAGCTAAACTCTGCCCATAACCGTCATTAGTCTTTTACAAAGGTGAACCCATGAGTTCGTCCACCCCAACCAACACGTCGAAGCTGGATCGCATCCTCGCCGACAACCAGCGCGACAAGGAAATGGGCTACCGCGACAAAGCCCTGAAGATGTACCCGCACGTCTGTGGCCGCTGCACCCGAGAGTTTTCCGGCAAACGCCTGAGCGAACTGACCGTGCACCACCGCGACCACAACCACGACAACAACCCGCAGGACGGCTCGAACTGGGAGCTGTTGTGCCTGTACTGCCACGATAACGAGCACTCGCGCTATACCGATCAGCAGTACTTCAGCGAAGGCTCGCTGAGCACGCCGAAGATCGCCAAGGCCACGCACAACCCGTTTGCCGCCCTTGCCGGGTTGATGAAGAAAGAAGATTAAAAAGCAAAAGATCGCAGCCTTCGGCAGCTCCTACAGGGTGTACGCCATCCAAATGTAGGAGCTGCCGAAGGCTGCGATCTTTTGATCTTATCCCCGTATAATCGCGCTCTTTTTTCCCGAAGGCACCCCGCTCGTGGCAGACAAACGGTACAGCTGCATTGGTTTGTATAACCCCAAGTCACCGGAGAACGTCGGTTCGGTGATGCGCGCCGCAGGCTGCTATGGCGTGGCCTCGGTGTTCTACACCGGCAAGCGTTATGAACGCGCCGCCGACTTCGTCACCGACACCAAACGCGTGCACTACGACATCCCGCTGATCGGCATCGATGATCTGAAAAAGATCCTCCCGCTCAACTGCGTGCCCGTCGCCGTGGAACTGGTCGAGGGCGCCCGCCCGCTGCCGGAATACACTCATCCGGATCGCGCCCTGTACATCTTCGGCCCGGAAGACGGTTCGCTGGATAAAGAAATCCGCGACTGGTGCGAAGACGTCGTGTACATCCCGACCACCGGCTGCATGAACCTCGCCGCCACGGTCAACGTCGTGCTCTACGACCGCATGGCCAAAGGCCTGAACACCCGCTCCGGGCCAAAATTCCGCTGAAGCGTCGCACATCCGATGGAACAAGCTGACCGCTCGCGCAGTCAGCTTATTTATCCATTACTCATAGCCTGGAGAAAGATCATGACCGAGCTCAAACGCGTCGAACGTATCGAATCCACCCCGTTTCAGAGCCGTTCCGAGCAGAACGTCGAAGGCTGGGAGCGCATCGGCTCGCTGGCCGGTGGCGTGATCATGGTCGGCAAGGGCCTGCGCCGTGGCGGTGTGTTCGGTTTGATTCAGGTGGCGATTGGCGGCGTGGCCATGGCGCGCGGTATTACCGGGCACAGCTCGGTGAAAAGCCTGATCGAGAAAAGCCGTCAGGACATGAACAACGTGCGGGCGAAAATCGAACGTGCCGGGGAAGAGTTGAGCAAGCTGAAGGCGAATGCCGAAGCGGCGACCAGCTCGGCGACAGTGACCGGGAATGATTCGGTGAAATCGCCGAAAGCCGGGGTTTAAAAGCAAAAGATCGCAGCCTGCGGCAGCTCCTACATTTGGAATACGTTTCCCCTGTAGGAGCTGCCGCAGGCTGCGATCTTTTGATCTTATTGCAGTAAGTCGTTCTTAAGGACTTTGGAAGACTCGCCAAGAACACTCTCAGCCAGTTGCACAAACTCTTTAGTACTTACCGTCCCCAAATGCATCGCCCCGCGCAACACATCATCCAGCGAACGTTTATTGCGGGTCTTCAAACGAATCTCGCGATCCAGTTCCTGCAACACAATCACCGCTTTTGCCACCTGCGCCGGGCTGATCTGCTCACCGCGCAGCGTCGTGACTTTCTGGCTGTCCCTGGCCAGTTTCGCCTGCAAACTCTGATAGCGCTCATCGCTCATGCCACCGGCGCGGCGCAGCAGTTCGATCGCGTAATACTCGGCAAAGCCTTCGCTGATCCAGTCGCTGCGCTGCTCGTCGTTGATCCGCCCAAACACCTGCGCCAGTTCACGCATCAGCGCACTGCTGCCGCTTTCACTGACCAGCGGCAAGCGCGTGTTCACGTAGATCGATTCATGCGCACCGAGGCTGCCGCGCCACATCGGGTCGTTGGCACCGACGATCAGCAGCTTGGCCGGATGACGCGGATAAACCGCCTGCACCTGCGGCCAGACGAAGGTCAGCAACGTCAGTACGTCCATGCGCCTCATGCCCTGCCCTTGCGGTGAGGCGACGGTGACTTCGGTTTCGCCCAGACGCGTGCGACGGCTGCCGAGCTTGCCGGCGAGCATCCAGCCGGTGGGGCGGTCGAACAGGCGTGAAGGGTTGTCGATGCGGAATTTGTTTTTGCCGATTCTTGGCCAAGCGGTTTCGACGCTTTTCCAGCCATCGGGCAATTCGAATTGCAGGCGCGAGACCAGTTCCGTGCCGTCCTGCTGATCGAGTTTGGCCGGCGGCACCAGTTCATCACCGCGCAGCAGCGCCCAGCTCGGCGTCATGCGGGTGTCGAAGCTGCCGTTTTTGCGGCCGTGGCTGATGCGCACGCGGTAGGTCAGGCTGGCCTTGGCACTGGTCGGGCGCCAGACGCCGCGCGCGTGTTTGCCGGGAGTCAGCAGCCATTGGCCATCGGCTTTGAAGTCGCTGTAATGGCTGCCGTCGCCAAGGTCGAAATCGAGGCTGCGCACGGCTTCGCCTTTGGCCAGGGTCAGGCGCACTTCGGCCTGATCGCTCTGTGGCAACAGGCGTATGTGGTAATCGAGATCGACTTTTTTTGCTGCCCAGACGGGCGCACTGAACATCAGCAGGCCGATCAGCAACGCTCGCAGCAAACCCGCAGCCATACCCACTCCTTGTGGCAGTCAGAATTATTGTGTGAGTGCTGCGCACTCAATATCGGGAGCAAGCTCCCTCGCTACAGGTTATCCCGTTAGCCAGCGCGGAAAATCAGGTGATCTTCCCAGTCGTCTTCCGGCACGCTGCCTTCGGCGAGCATACGCCCAGATTGTGAAATTCGTTCGTGGTGCACCGCATCGCGATCACCACTCACCAAGTGATGCCACGACGGCAGATCCTTGCCCTCGCTGACCAGTCGATAACCGCAGGTCGGCGGCAGCCATTTGAATTCTTCGGCCTGGCCCGGGGTGAGCTGGATACAGTCCGGGACAAACTTGATGCGATTCGGGTAATCGCTGCACTGGCAGGTGTTCAGATCCAGCAGTTTGCAGGCGATGCGCGTGTAATAGACGCTGTTGTCTTCTTCATCCTCGAGTTTTTGCAGGCAGCACAGGCCGCAACCGTCGCACAGCGATTCCCATTCCTGGTGATCCAGTTGATCAAGGGTTTTGTGTTTCCAGAACGGTTCGACTTCGGCGGCCATGGCTCAAGCATCAACATCAGGTGGTGAAAGGCCGCCAGTCTAGTGCCCCGGGCCGCGCGGGCCAAGCGCTGGCGACTGTCGGTAAATCGCGCTTGTCAGCCTCAGCGCTGCCGAGTAGGGTTTTGCCTCGAATTCATTTACTCAAACGTAGCCAGGAATCTCTTGATGAGTGCCAACCCTCGCGTTGCCGAATACGCCATTCACCCGCAGTTCACCGACCGTTGGTCGCCGCGCGCTTTCACCGGCGAAGCGATCCCGGAAGAGACCCTGCTGAGCTTCTTCGAAGCCGCCCGCTGGGCACCGTCGGCGTACAACTCGCAGCCATGGCGCTTCCTCTACGCGCGCCGCGACACGCCGAACTGGCAGCGTTATCTGGGCCTGCTCAATGAATTCAACCGTAGCTGGGCGCAGCATGCGTCGGCACTGGTGATCGTGATTTCGAAAACCACCTTCACGGCACCGGGCGCGACCGAAGAAACCCCGGCGTTGTGGCACACCTTCGACACGGGTTCGGCGTGGGGCCATCTGGCGCTGCAAGCGAGTATCAGCGGCTGGCACACCCACGGCATGGCCGGCTTCGATCAGGAGCTGACGCGCAAGGAGCTGAATATTCCTGAAGGTTATGCGCTGCATGCCGCTGTTGCGGTAGGCAAGCTGGGGGACAAGGCGACGCTGGCGGACTACCTGCAAGCACGCGAAGAGCCAAGCCCGCGTCGTCCGCTGAGCGAACTGGCGGCTGAAGGCGACTTCACCCTCTAAGCCACACCGCAAAACCAATTGTAGGAGTGAGCCTGCTCGCGATGAGGCCGTAACATTCAAAATCATCATTGACTGTTACACCGCTATCGCGAGCAGGCTCACTCCTACATTGTTTGTGGTGAATCAATACCCGCGATTGAAATCCACTTCCCCGCGCAACGCCTCGCTCGCCTGATACGCCTTCAGGTTGTCGACAAACAGCTGCACCATCAGCGCCGGTGAAGTCGGTGCCGAGCTGTGCCCGGTCAGCAGCAAGCCCCACGCCGTCCAGAATGGGTGACGTTGCGGCAACGGCTCCTGACGGCAGACGTCGATTACCGCGCCCGCCAGGTGCCCCTCCTTCAGCGCCTCGACCAGATCCGCGTCAACCACGGCCACACCGCGCCCGACGTTGATGAACAACCCGGTCGGCTTGAATTGCTTGAACAGCGCCGCGTCGTAGATATCGTGGGTATGTTCGGTGTTCGGCAGCAGATTGACCACGTAATCCACTTCGCCAACCAGCCGTGGCAGATCCGCCATCGAACCGACTTCAACGAACGGCGCCTGCTCGCGAGCACTGCTGGCGATGCCGTACAACTCGACGCCGAACGGCAACAGGAACTGCGCCACGCTCTGGCCGATGTCGCCAGTTCCGACGATCAAGACTTTGCGCCCGACCAGACTCTGGCCGGTGCGGTTGTCCCACTTGCGCTCAACCTGGCTGACCAGTCGCGCCAATACCTCGCGCTCGTGACCGAGCATGTAGGTCAAAACGTATTCAGCCATCACCTGGCCGAAAATGCCTACGGCGCGGGTCAGGCGATAATCGCGGCGCAAGCCATCGGCAAGCAGCGGCGTGATGCCGGCCCAGGTCGATTGCAGCCATTGTGGCTGGTGGCCCTGACGCAACAGGGTCGCCAGCAGATCCGGCTGCCCCAGCCACACCGGGCAATCAGCGGCCAGCCGCGCCAGTTCGGCGGAGTCGCCGCTGGTCAGCACTTCAAGCTCGGGCACTGCCTGACGCAGCAGCCGGGCGTATATCGCGTGGTCGTGTTCGGCAATCAGAACGCGCATCTTCAAACCTTTCGCAAACCGTGCAGACGGTCGCCGGATGTCGGGCGACCGTCGCGGTAAAAACAGTTCCTGGGTTAATCGAGGCCCAGAACAGGGCCTCGCAGATCAGACCGGGTCGTTGCGTCGCAGCAACTCTTCGGGCAAGTGCTCGATGTACTCGTCCTCGGCCGGCGGCATTTGCAGGTGATAGCCCTGCTTGTCGAGGTTTTCCAGCACGATGACGATGTCTTCGCTGGCCAATTTGCGCTCAGGCGACAGCACCAGGTCAAATGAATGTTTCGGCTTGCCGAACGCCAGCATCAGCGCTTCCGGCACGCGCTCGAGTGCATCACTTTTCAGCACGTAAAGGTACATGCCGCTGCGCTTCGAGCTTTGGTAGATGGAACAAATACGTTTCAAGGCTGTTCTCCGGCGGTGGCCAGGCTGTCGAGCAGCGTCTGACCCATGAGTTCGCGGCGCCAGCCACGCAGCGACTCAGGCAATTGGTAAGGACCCTCGGGGTAGCCACTTTTGACCAGCGCTTCGAGGGTTTTCTTGCGTAGCATCAGTTCCGGCGCGATATCGAGGCGCTCGGCCTCGGCCTGACCCAGCGCACGCAGTTGTTTGATCAACGCAGCAGCTTCGATCGGCAACGGCTCCGGCACGGCAGGCGGCCATTGATCAGGGCCCACACTGCCAGAGCGCTTGATCAGATCAAGCAGAAATTGACCGTCCTGACGCACGGTACGCGGGTGCATGTCTTCAATCTTGCCCAGCGCGGCGAGGTTGTCCGGTTGCGTGCGAGCCAACGGCCACAGCGAATGCTCACGAACGATGCGGTTGCGCGGCAAGTCACGGGCACGCGCTTCGGTTTCACGCCATGCGCACAGCTCACGCAATACCGCGAGCTGTGCACGGGAGAGTTTCCACGCCAGTTTGGCTTCGCGGTAAACCTCGTACGGATCGGTTTCGCGGCGCAGGTTGGCCACCAGTTCGGCGCCGTCCTCCAGCACCCAGGCGAACTTGTCGTCGGACAGCTTCGGTCGCAGCTGTACGAAAACTTCCGCGAGATGCACGGCATCTTCAGCGGCGTAGCTGATCTGCGTGTCGGACAACGGACGCTGCAACCAGTCGGAACGGGTTTCGCCCTTCGGCAGTTCGATGCCCAGCACCGCTTGCACCAGACGCGAGTAGCCCATGGAGAAACCGAGGTTCAGATAAGCCGCGCCCAATTGTGTGTCGAACATCGGCGCCGGCAGGCTACCGGTCAGACGCAATAGCACTTCGAGGTCTTCGCTGCAGGCGTGCAGGACTTTCAGCACCGCCGGATTTTCCAGCAGTGCTGCCAGCGGTTGCCAGGCATTGATGGTCAGCGGATCGATCAGGTAGGCGCGTTTACCGTCGCCAATCTGCAACAGGCCGGCAATCGGGTAGAAGGTGTCGACCCGCATGAATTCGGTGTCGAGGGCAACGAACGGCAGCTGCTGCCACTCGGCGCAAAACTGCGCGAGGCTTTCGTTGTCGCGAATCCAGTGAATATCGATGGCCACACGGCTCTCCCTTGAAGAATGGCGCGCAGTATATATCGCCACCGGCGATTTACGCGCCTGCGAAGGGCAAGAGCTGTAACGAAATGTCCTGCCAATTGGCAAGAATAGTCTGACAGAAGGATCAAACGGGGCCATCACCTGTAGGAGCTGCCGCAGGCTGCGATCTTTTGATCTTCAAAAACAGGATCAAAAGATCGTCCGATCGCGGCCCGAGCCTGCGGCAGCTCCTACAGGGGAATGCTTCAGTCCTTGGCCAGCACGCCGTCGATCACTGACCCGCGGCAACCGGCAAACATGTCCAGATCCGGTTGATACACCGAACTCTTCACTTCGAGCAAACCGAGCATCGAGTGGAACAGGTTGTCCTGACTCAGCGGTTTATCGCGGCTCATTTGCAGGCAATGGGTGTCGACCGAGTAGGACTTTTGATAGTTGTCGGAGAACCACGCCAGCATCGCCACGTGCTTCTGTTGTTCCGGCGCCAGCATATACGGCGTGCCATGCAGGAACAGGTTGTACTCACCCAGCGACTCGCCGTGATCGGACAGGTACAACATCGCGGTATCGACTTTGTCCTGATTGTTGCGCAACACATCGATCAGACTCGACAGCACATGGTCGGTGTACACCAGCGTGTTGTCGTAACCGTTGACGATACTTTCGCGGCTGCAATTGTTCAGGGCATTACTTTCACAGACCGGCGTGAAGTGCTCGTACTCTTTTGGATAACGCTTGAAGTATTCCGGACCGTGGCTGCCCATCTGGTGCAGAACCAGCACGGTGTCTTTGTCCAGGTGATCGATAAAGCTTTGCAGCCCTTGCAGCAGGATTTCGTCGCGGCATTCGCTGTTGGCGCACAGTGCCGGGTCTTTCAGGTTGCTGACATCCTGCACGGTGACGCGATCACACGTGCCTTTGCAGCCGGACTGGTTATCGCGCCAGATCACATCGATGCCGGCCCGTTTGAGTACGTCGAGCAGGCCTTCCTCGTTCTTTGCCTTGCTCGCATCGTAGTTCTTGCGGCCCATGTTAGAGAACATGCACGGCACCGAGACGGCAGTTTCCGTGCCGCAGGAATGCACGTCGGTAAATGCGATCAGCCCGGTTTCCTTGTCGAGTTTTGGTGTGGTGTCACGGTTATAGCCGAGGATGCCGAAGTTCTCGGCGCGGGCACTTTCGCCGACCACCAATACAGTCAGGGATTTGCGCGGCTCAAGTTTTACATCTGGATTGCGCTCGGCGTCTTCGCCGATTTTGACGAACGGTTGCTGCGCCGAAACCACTTGCTCACGCAGGTAACCGGCCGCCGCACCAATGTAGTTGCTCGGCACCAGCATCAAGCGAATTTCGTGGTGATTACGAAACAACGATGACAAACCCTGGTAGTTGGCCAATGCCACACCACCAATCACCGCCACCGACGCCACACTGACAATAACCTTGCTCAACAATTCGCGGTGCCAGCGTCGATAATTAATCGGCAATTTCCACAACAATAAAGACGGCAAAACACCGAGAAAGAAAATATAAACAAACAACTTTAACGAGAGCAGATCACGCACTTCCGTGGCATTGGTTTCGGCAAAGTTACGCAACATGCCCGGGTCAATCATGACGCCATACTGGCTCATGAAATAAGCCACACCAGCGCTGATCAAAAACATCAGCGTCAATACCGGTTTAAGCAGCGGGCGGAAGGCCAGAAAGGTCAGCACGATGTTGAACGCCGCGAAGATCATCACCCCGAACGCCACGCGCATGGCAATGCCTTTGCCGTCTGACGCGGTGATGTCAAACAGGTGCTGCCAGAGCACAACGTTAAAACCGATCAAAAGAAAGGCGCTGGCAATCAACGTCACCCATTCCGGGCGCACGGCTTTTAACTTCAACATGATGAGGGGCAGTTCCTGAAAAGAACCCTCGGTTAGTTGTGAAAAATTCATTAACCAAGGCATGACAAACTTTAGGCAGGCAACCATCAATTTTTTGTGAAAAAGACGCCAACGATTAGTTGGAATGAGAGCAAAGTCTGAAACTTGTGGAGTATTTGGGAATGGTTCAGCTTTTATTCAGCCAACACCCCCTGTAGGAGCTGCCGAAGGCTGCGATCTTTTGATCTTGCCGTTAAGACAAAGTCAAAAGATCGCAGCCTCGTTTCACTCGACAGCTCCTACAGGAACCGGTGGGTATTTGATTTTTAGGTAAGGGCGTGGGTTTTCTGGTTTGCCCGAATCATCGGGCGCCGCGCCTAATCATCTGCCCTGCCCCAAGGTTTGATGATGGAAAACGTCCGCGCCACTGCCCGCCCCGCTGTCTGGCTGATGCTCGCCATCATGCTGGTAGCCCTCAATTTGCGCCCTTCGATGGCAGCTATCGGGCCATTGCTGTCGGCGATTCGCGGCGACATCCCGTTGAGCTTCAGCCTCGCCTCGCTGCTGACCATGCTGCCGGTGATGGCCATGGGACTGGCGATGTTTTTTGGCATCGGCATCAGCCAGCGTCTGGGTGAACGACGCACGGTGCTGTGGTCGTTGCTGCTGATCGGTCTGGCCACGTTGTCGCGGTTGTTTGTCGATTCCACCGTCGAGTTGATTGTCAGCGCGATTCTGGCCGGTATCGGCATTGCGCTGATTCAGGCGTTGATGCCAGCATTGATCAAATCGCGTTTCCCCGACAACGTCGCGCTGTGCATGGGTTTGTACATCACCTCGATCATGGGCGGCGCCGCCATTGCTGCGTCCTTCGCACCGTTGGTGCTTATCAGCACCGGCAGTTGGCGGATGGCACTGGCCGCTTGGGCAATCCTGGCAATGTTGGCTTTGCTGTTCTGGTGGTCGCAACGCGGCAACCTGCCTGCGACCGCGAACACTTCAGTCAGAAAAGAAACCTTCTTCAAACATTCCCGCGCCTGGTTACTCGCAATCTTCTTCGGCTTGGGCACTGCGTCCTACACCTGCGTCCTCGCCTGGCTGGCGCCGTACTACGTGGAGAAAGGCTGGAGCGAACAAAACGCCGGGCTGCTGTTAGGTTTTCTGACAGCCATGGAGGTGATTTCCGGCCTGGTAGTGCCAGCCATCGCCAATCGCAGCCGCGACCGACGCATCGTACTGATGGCCCTCCTTGGACTGATCATCGCCGGTTTCTGCGGCCTGATCCTTAGCCCGCAACACTTCAGCCTGCTGTGGCCCTGCCTGTTGGGTCTGGGCATCGGCGGACTGTTTCCGATGAGCCTGATCGTCTCGCTCGATCACCTCGACAACCCGCAACGCGCCGGCGGCCTGACCGCTTTCGTGCAAGGCATCGGCTATCTGATTGCCGGCCTGTCGCCGCTGCTCGCCGGGATGATCCGCGATCAACTGGGCAGTTTCGAATGGGCATGGTGGTCGCTGACCGGCGTGATGCTGATCATGGCGTTGATGGTGTTGCGCTTCGATCCGCGACGTTATTCGCAACACTTCCAGTGATCGGGCTACAGGCCTCTGGCCAGCTTTCAGCGGTTTTAACGGTAACGTCGTGTTGCTAAAACTTTCTGTCCCACAACTGTCCATGAAACGTCCTACAAGCCTTTGTCCTTGCACCATCGTTCCGTTAGGATCGTTCGCACACGTTTGCGCGGATTCAGCGCAAGGAGCACAGCGGGACGGAACGGATGCTGAACAGTAACTTGCTTCGAAAGCTCGACATGCAGGATCTCATGGTGTTTATCGCCGTGTATGAGCAGAGCAGCGTCACCGAGGTCTCGGAAACGTTGTTCGTCAGTCAGTCCACCGTCAGTTACTGCCTGAAAAAACTACGCACCAGTTTTGAAGACGAACTCTTCATCAACACCCGCACCGGCATGCGCCCGACCTACAAGGCCAGCAGCATGTACGGCCATGTGCAGAAAATCCTCGAAAGCATCAACCTCTGCCACGCCGGCGCACCGACATTTGACCCGAGCCACCAAGCGGTCACCTTCAACATCTGCGCCCCGGAATACTTCGAACAACTGATTTTGCCGCGCCTGTTGAAGCGCTTCGACTTCGATGACTTGCCGGTGATGGTCAACATGCACAAGTTCGAAACCGATGTGCCCGCCGATGAGTTGCGCGATGGCAGCCTCGATCTGGTCATCAGTTTCGGCCCCAACTTCCACCGCCACCACACGGACTTGAAGTCGCGCATGTTGCTGGAAGATGACCTGGTCTGCGTCTTCGATAAACGCGCGACGCCGCTGGAACCGCGCCTGAGCCTGCAAGCGTTTACCGAGCGCAGGCATGTGTTCCCGACGCCGTGGACGTCGACGACGAATATGGTTGATGGCTGGCTGGCGCGACAGGCGCAGAAACGTCAGATCGTCGCGCGTTCGAACAGTTACAGCGCGGCGTTGAAGATGATCACTGGCACCGATTTCATCCTCACCCTGCCACGGCGGATTCAGCGGTTACTGACCAACGATGCGGTGTTCAATCACTGTGAGGCGCCGAACGGTTTGCCGGGGTTCACCCTCGACATGCAATGGAGCCAGAGCGTTGATCAGGACAGCGCCAACGTCTGGCTGCGCGAACAAGTGGTCAAGGTGTGCAGTGAACTGCAAGCGGCCTGATTCCTACACGCCGATGACCGTTTTTGTGTAGGACTCGCGATCGATATCGATCAGCTCGACACTCAGCTGCACCTCGACACCGGCCGGCCATTCACAAAGATCCTGCAGCACGGCCAAGAGACTTTGCGACAGCTGTTTCTTGGTCTCCGCTGAACGCCCGCTGAGCAACGCCAACTTCACCGCCACAAAACCGCGCTCGCTCATGGCCGTGCCAACCTTGAAGGTCTCGACCTTCAACGCACGGCTCTTGATATCGAACTCCGCCGCGAACTGACCAGAACCCACCAATGTGTTGTTGAGGCGAATCAACGCGACGTCGGCGTTCAACTGCGGCAGGTTGGCGGTGTATTCCATGTGCAGGTGTGGCATCGGGAGGCTCCAGTCGGGCGGCAGAAAGGTCGTACGTATAACACAGCTGACTTATCGCAATTCGCCGTGTTGCAAACGCCAGTTAGCTACGCCGGCGGCGATGTGCCAAAGGCCATCTATCACGGTAGGAGCTGTCGAGTGAAACGAGGCTGCGATCTTTTGATCTTTCAAATGCCAAATCAAAAGATCGCAGCGTGCCGCAGCTCCTACCTGTCAATCAAAAGGCGGTGACGGGCCGTTCACTCATGAACTGCTCCAGCCGGGAACGCAGCCAGCGCTCGGCCGGGTCGCTGTCGACGTGGCTGAGCCAGACCATCGACAAGTCCAGCGTCGGCGTCTTGAACGGGAATGGCTCTTTGAACAGCAACCCCGAAGTGGCCATCGCTGCCGCCGTGTAATCCGGCAGGCTGGCGATCAGATCGGTGCCCGCCAGCAACGCCGGCAAGGCGCTGTACTGCGGCACCGACAGCACCACCTGCCGGGTGCGGCCCAGTTCCGCCAGCCATTCATCCGCAAACCCACTGACATTCGCCGTGTGGGAAACCAGCACATGCGGCCGCGCACAATATTCGTCGAGGGTCAGCGGTGTGTCGGAAGCATCCGCACGCAGGATGCTCGGTTGAATGTGCCGCAGCAATTTGCGCTTGGCATTCGCGGGCAAGCCACGGGTCTGGCTGATGCCGACGGTGATGTCGCCGGCGGCGAGCAGATCGGGAATGCGCCAGTAGTCGACGTGCTGCACCACAAACACCACGTTCGGCGCTTCCTGACGCAAGGCGCGCAGCAACGGTGGCAGCAGACCGAACTCGACGTCATCGGACAGACCGATACGGAAGGTCATGGTGCTCACGGCGGGATCAAAATCGCGGGTCAGGCTGAGTGCCACCGACAACGAATCCAGCGCTGGTTTGAGGTGACGGAAGATATCTTCGGCACGCGCGGTCGGTTCCATGCGATGGCCGACGCGGATGAACAGCGGATCGTTGAGCATTGTGCGCAGACGATTGAGCGCCGAACTGATAGTCGGCTGGCCAAGAAACAGCTTCTCGGCTGCCCGGGTTACGTTGCGTTCCAGCATCAAGGTCTCGAACACCACCATCAGGTTGATGTCGGCCTTGCGTAGTTCATTGCGGTTCATCCATTGCTCCCCGATCCCCAGACTGCCGGCAGTGTAGAAAGCAGTTGGGGGCGGCGTCCATCGCCACGATGCGTCCGCTGACCGTCAACCGCTTCGAGGGCTCTGGTCTGTGCCTTTCAGAAACATCCGCCAACGATTGGAAACAAATGTCCGGTAGCCAAAAAACCCGCCTGCGCTAGGCTTGCGTCGATGCGCCACACAGGCTGGCGCACACGTCTATCGCATGGAGCGAACTGAATGTATTTCGAGATTTACAGGCAATCCCGCGGCACCCCGACCACCGGCAAAGGCCAATGGCGCTGGAGGCTGCGCGCGGGCAATCACGAAACCATCGCCAGCGGCGAATCGTACGTGAACAAAGCGGATTGCCTGCACGTGATCGAGCTGATCAAAGCGGTACAGGGCGAAACCCCGGTCAAGGAAATTTAAGCGCGTGAATCGGAAAAAGGCAGCGTCCTACAGCTTCTTCCTTTTTTGACCGAATGACTGGCGGGCCACCGCTGCACCCCTACGCTCAGCAATGCAGGGGGCCATCCGGCCCTGTTTTCTCCCGATCATTCACACTCAAAAAGGAGCCGCAGACATGGCCAGAGACAAAGCGAAAGACGACATGCACTTTAACTGCACACAAGCACACGAAGCCGACTACGTCGCCAGCCTCTACCCGCACGCCAAGGAAGAAGTGAAAACCTTCCTCAGCTCGGCCTGCAAGGACAAGACGCTGCACAACTCAACGCATAAGGATGTGTATGAACTGATCAAGCGCAAGTTGGGCCACTCGCAGCCTTGACGGGCTGGAAGTGCGGGGTGATGTAGATCCCGCAGAAATGCAAAAGCCCCACAGGCTTTGGGTCTGTGGGGCTTTTTTCCATGAGTCGCGGAAAACCCAGAGCAACGCGGACGGTAAGGCTCAGTCAACTGCCGAGCATGCCGTGTCAGGCGTGTGCTTCCCGGTCAAGCACTTCAGCCACCCACTGATTAATACTTTTTCGAGCCAATTGAGCTTTCACTGCAACGGTGGCATGAAGGGCTGGCGCCAATCGCAGGCTCAGATTGCCTGAATAAGGCTTCTGAGGCACTCGACCGAGTTTTGCACACGTTTCCAGATAATCGCTCACTGCCTCCTCGAAGGCAGCTCTAAGTTCTCTGACTGATTCACCGTGGAATCCCACGACATCCTTGATTCCTGCGATGTGACCAACAAACAGACCATCTTCGTCACTGTATTCAATACGGGCAGCATACCCGTTGTAATTCATCACGTTCACGGAATGACTCCTGCTTGTTCTAGAAAAGCCCGAGCATCACGAACCTGGTAGGGCTTTGCTTCTTTGTCTGGATGAGGACGATGAAAGGTAGCAACGACCCCGCTTAACTCAAACCGAACACGCGAACTATTACCCTCCACAGCTTTGGCGCCTACCGCTTTGAAAAGAGACTCTATACGTGTCCATTCCAGCGTAGATGGAGTCGGTCTTGAATATACGGCTTGAAGAGTACCGAGTTGCTTATTGTTCATAGTATTACATCATGATACCGCACCGATATTTGGCAGCTGCGATTAATCTCGCTGATGCATGAAGCGCCCATTTCAATAAATGCAGAAACGCCGCTTATCCATCAATGGAAAGCGGCGTCGTCGTGTCTGGATTTAGAGTGTTGTTGGCACGGAGATCAGAATAATTGAGTTAATCGAAACAGGGTTGTAGGCAAAATCCGAGAGTTTCGTGGGAACGGGCATCTTGCGCGACATCGGAGCAATTCTCGCCTGACCGAGGGTATTCCAGTCCAATTGCACGAGAAACAAAAAAGCCCCGTAGATTTTCATCTACGGGGCTTTTTCTATGTAATGGCGGAGAGATAGGGATTCGAACCCTAGGTACCGGTGAAGGTACAACGGATTTCGAATCCGTCCCATTCGGCCACTCTGGCATCTCTCCAACGGCGCGCATCATAACAACACTTTTACCGAAAGCAAACCCTCTTTCGAAAATTTCTTCGTGCTATCAGATGCTTGCGTCGATTAAAGCGGTACGCCCAGACGATTGGCGACTTCTTCGTAGGCTTCGATGACGTCACCGAGGCCTTGGCGGAAGCGGTCTTTGTCCATCTTCTTCTTGGTGTCCTTGTCCCACAGACGGCAGCCGTCCGGGCTGAACTCGTCGCCGAGGACGATCGAGCCGTCGCTGAACACGCCGAATTCAAGCTTGAAGTCGACCAGCAGCAGGCCGGCGTCGTCGAACAGCTTGGACAGCACTTCGTTGACCTTGAGCGACAGTTCTTTCATGCGAACCAGTTGCTCGGCAGTGCCCCAGCCGAATGCCACAACGTGGGATTCGTTGATGAACGGGTCGCCTTTGGCGTCGTCCTTGAGGAACAGTTCGAAAGTGTAAGGATTGAGCTTCAGGCCTTCTTCGACGCCCAGACGCTTGACCAGGCTGCCGGCGGCGTAGTTACGCACGACGCACTCGACCGGGATCATGTCGAGTTTCTTCACCAGGACTTCGTTGTCGGCCAGCAGTTTGTCGAATTGGGTCGGAATGCCGGCCGCTTCGAGTTTCTGCATGATGAAGGCGTTGAACTTGTTGTTGACCATGCCTTTGCGGTCGAGCTGCTCGATGCGCTTGCCGTCGAACGCCGAGGTGTCGTTGCGAAAGAGCA